>JBFFMO010000250.1:0-6354 GCA_041554035.1 Allomicrovenator sp.
AGTGTTGATGATTTTGTTGAGAAGTTTTTTGTTTTTATAGGTGTGGTTTTATTGAAGTGAGGACGAGGGGCCGGTTCTCGACGATCTTATCGACGCACCTTCCGCGCCCTCACAGGCGCGGCCCCACTGAAGCAGGCGGTCCCCACTGAAGCAAGCCAGGCAGGTAGTGACCGACGGGCGACCACTCCCTTCCGCGCCCTCACAGGCCCACTGAAGACGCATTAGATCCAGGCCGGCTCTCGCCAGCCCTGAAGCGGCTCGGACCATCCAAATGCATAAGAGAGGTGGTCAAAGAGGACGCCCCAACATGGGGAACGTAGACCCAGATGTTGGCTGTCGTGGGTGGTTCCGATCGACACATTGGCCCAGCGGGCGGCGATTTCTGGCGGCAAGGCGGTAAAATAGAGATGGTCGCCGCCGCCGGTCCACAGGGTTGTCAGGCGCAAGCCTTTGGCTTCAAAACGTGCCTCGATTTCGGCCATCGTCGGCAGGAATTCGGCTTGGTCGTAATTGCGTTGGCGCAGTTTTTTGACGTCATCCGGCAACTCGATATGCGCAGCAAATTGCTTGAACACGCCGTAGCTGTATTTATCCTCGGCCGCCATCAAGAGGCCGGCGCTTGATAACTGGGAGACCATGAACCGGTAGCAGTTCTCGAACGGGGTGTTTTTGCGGCTTGGATAGAAACCAATTATTTCGACCGTAAATGGAGGATTTGCCAACGCTGCTTCGACCTTTTTGACCAGTTCAGCATTTTTGCCCGACAGGTCTTTGGCGAGCGCTATTAGGGTTTTCCCGGCTTCGCTCATGGGAAGTTCGGCGCCGGCCTGGGCAAAAATCGCGGCTTGTTGGGCGACTTGTGCGGCTCGGATGCGTTCACGTTCCACCGAAATAGACTCGACCTCAAATGCGGCTTCGAACTCGGGTGTACCCACGAGGTTGGCAAAGAGAGCCTCAGCACGAATGGGGTCGTCGAGCTGATGGCTGCTGAATCGCACTGCATTTTGGATCGAGACCAAGCAGGCGGGCACGTCGCCGAGTTCGATGAATACGCAGGCTGCATTATAGAAAATAGTTGGGTTTCGAGTGCCGTAAGGAAGTGCTTTTTCCAAGTATTTTCGGGCACGGTCGGGTTGTAGACCAAGTCCAGAGTTGTCGGCCTGAATCGCCCACAGAGCGTTGGCGTGGGCGCTTGAGTCCCAGATGTCGCTTGGCAGTTGGTCAAATGCGGCCCAAGCCGCCCGAAAATTGCCGGACATGGCCAGTTTATGTCCAATTTGTCCCAGCCCTGAACCGGTTAGGTGCGTCATGGCGGCCTGAATTGCGGCGGTCGATTCGGGGTGTTCCCAGCCCAATATGGCGACTTCGAGCAGCGCCATGGAGGCATGTGTGCCTGTGAAGCCAAAGTGCTGGCGCATTGTCAGGCCTGGCGCGGGGTTTCCATCGGCTAAACAGCGCTTCAACACCTCGGCAAAGGGTTTTTCGCGGTCAACACGTTGGTCTTGCAACCGCTCAATCATCAAGGCGGAATCGGGCCAAACGTCCAGTACTCGCCATCCCGGTATTACAAAATCAGGTGGGCAAAACTGGCCAAGCTCGACGCTGAGGTCGGTCAATAATGCTGCGTGTGGGGCGTCGGGATTTGGCGTCGTCAGGGACGCCAAGACCCCGGTGGTCCTTGGTCCGGGCGGCATGCGCCGTTTGTCTTCGGGTCTGGCCGGTTGCAGGTACGAAAATAAAATCGGCGAGCTTTTGTGGAGCTTGTTCAGGACTTTGCGAACGTCGATATCCACGTCGGTCAGCCACTCTGCCACAAGATGACGACCATCTGTGTGACTTTCCGGTAGTTCCGAAGTCGTTGGCGCGATGTCGTCAAAGACTACCCATAACCGATGGGTTGGTCCGGCGATGCTCGTGGGGCTGATGATATGCAGTGGATTCGTCATGCTGGGATCTTGGTGGCCCGAGCCGTCCTCGTCAATCGGGGTTTCTTTTTGGTGGAGTCAATTGACCTCGGGCTGATGACCCCTTGCGAACACTTGTCCCCGATCTGATGTCGGCATCGGATCTGTTTAAATTCAGCATCTTATGCGGATGTGAGTAGATGTAGGTGTATGGCACACCCTGTGCATTTACCAAAGACGACTGCACAGGAGACCGCATGCGACTCACATCGATCCTTACCAAAATCATCTTCGTACTTTCACTTAGCGCGAGTGTGGCATGTGGTGATGACCCGACGATGCTGGATACCGGCGTGTTTGGGACATCGGTTGATCCCGCCAGTACACTCGACCCATCGACCGATCCAGCCAGGCAGTCGACGGCAACACCAGGGACGCAGACCGTGCAGGACGCCGCGTTGACCGTGACCATGAAATGGAGCGATGACACCGACCTGGACTTGCACCTCATCCAGCCCAACGGTGAAGAGGTCTATTACCGCAACCGTGAAACCGATGCCGGCGCGCGATTCTCGAAGGATTCGTGCATTGCCAGCCGCTGCGAACCAGGCACGGAACGGGTCGAGGAGGCTCGTTATCAAGCGTGGGCGCCCGGCGGGACTTACCGCATCTCGGTCGTGAATTATGACGGTTTGACCAGTGGCACCGCGAATATCGAAGTCAGCATTCGCGGCGAAGTTCAGACATTTACTGTCAACGTTGGTGCAGAGGCTGGAGCAACCTCACAAGAGGTCGAGTTCGAAGTCGAGATGATGGACGCGCCTTGCATGGTCAACGTGGAAGGGTATGGGATGGTCGACCTTGAGAACGACTATATCCCCAACGTTGTGGCCTGCGAAAATGGCGACGCACCGCCAGAAGCCTTGAAGGCCGCTGCGATCATGGCTCGCGGATTTGTGTATTACAAAACCAAGGTCGAGGGCGCCACGGTGCTTCGCAACAGCGAGGCTGACCAAGTTTATCGCTGTTCCTACCGCCCCAATGGCGCGGAAGCTCGCCATTTTGCTGCTGCGGCCGCAACGACTGGCGTTCATCCGGAGTGGCGCGGGAATATCATCGCTCCATTTTACGTGGCCGGAAATGTGCCACCAAATCCTAACGCGGCAGACCCCATCGGGTCATGCAAGGGGACGGGCGGCAGCAATGGTCTCGGGACAGAAGGCAACGTGACCTACAACTACGGTAAATTCGATTGCGATATCAAAATGTCGAACCTTGGTTTGGTGACCTCGGATTGCACACGCAACGCAGCGAATCGCGGAGCAGCTTCACAAAACGGTCAGGCGTGTCTTGCGAATTTTGGTTGGGAAGCAACGCAGTTGCTCGAATACTACTACGGAGCGGACATCGAGATGGCGAGCGCTGACTACTGCGCTCCCTGATTATTTAGGTGTCAGTACGGCGGAGGCGTAGTTGATTTTTTTGCGAACATCTCGGGCTTAACGGCCTTTTTGTTTTTTTCCGCTAAATAGCGGGTCTTAAATAGGTAGGCATCATGACGAGACGCGAGCGAAGGTTCACTTTTAATACGGGGGTTGTCGCGTGCTTGCCCCTTGGTTTTGCGGTTTTGGTTGGCTGCTCTTCCGGATCGGATGTCTATATCGCCCTGGAGCAGGACGCGAGCGTTGAGTCGTCGGATGTCGGGGCCGATGTCGCACCTGACGCGAACAACGCCTCCGCGGACACGGGTATCGGCGCGATGTGCGATTCGGGCGCCAGCACCGGATACCGCTGCAGCGAAAACCATGTCGTTGGTGGTGTGCCGGGCTCACTGTACACCTGCGACGGCGCGGGGCCAGCGATTTTGGCCGAGAGCTGCGCGGACGGGTGTGTCGTGGCGGACGTTGGGTTTGATGACTACTGCAAGGGGGCCACGCCCAGCGCGGCGACATGTGATTCCAACGCCGCTCAGGGCTACTATTGCAACGACGACAAGGTGTCTGGTGGCGAAGACGGCGTCCTCTACATGTGCGCGGGACCTGGTCCAGCAACCGTGGCGCAGGCGTGTTCCGGAGGATGCGTGGTGGCTCCTGCGGGCTTAGATGACTACTGCGCCGAATCGTCAGCCACGTGCGACGCGAATGCCTCGACCGGCGACTACTGCGGCGACAACAAAATATCAAGCGGCGAGAGCGACACCCTGTATAGCTGCAGCGGCCCCGGGCCTGCGACCATCAAGGAAAACTGCGCCAACGGATGCACCGTCGCCCCACCCGGCCAAGAAGACTACTGTGAGCCAGCGCCTGCCACATGCGACGCGAATGCCTCGACCGGCGACTACTGCGGCGGCGACAAGGTCTCCAACGGGCGGGCCAACACGCTCTACACTTGCAACGGGCCGGGGCCGGCGACCGTCAAGCAGCGGTGCGCCAATGGATGCACGGTCGCTCCCGCCGGTCAGGATGACTATTGCGCGTCATCGGGTACCGGGTGGCTATGGCCTGTCAATCCCAAGAAGGGCATCACGAACAGCTACCGCTCAGGACACTACGCCCGAGACTTCGAGGCCAGCAATGGAGCGGAAGTCCGGGCCGTTGCCGACGGCAAGGTCACGTGGAGCGGCTACATCTCGAGCGCCTGTGGCTACGGCCTGATCATGAAGGTCGACGGCATGGACCTGTACCCGACCTATGAGCACATCAAGAACTACAAGCCCATCGGGGCCAGGGTCAGCAAGGGTGAAGTCATCGCTCGCGTGGGCCCCGTGCCCTCCCCAGGTTCGTGCTGGACGGGCTATCACCTGCATCTGGGCGTTCAGAAGCAGGGCGCTTACCTTGAGTCGCACCGCAGCAACAGCGCCGCTCACCCCGATCCGTGCAGGTGGATCGACGGCTGCTAGTCCTTCTGTGGCGTCAACCTCCGCCGTGTGCAGACGGGCAGCTTTTGTCGCTCCCAATGCCGAGACTTGCCAGATTCGAGTGCTGACTTCTGTGCACCTTGATCAAGGGGCTTTGGGTGGCGTGTATTTGATTTTTGTTTTTGTGAATTTCTCGGGCTTTAAAGCCTTTTGTTTTTTTCCGCCAAATCGCGCACCGCCCGCGGTCGGTTTGGGTTTTCTTGCATCGGCTCTTGAACTTGGCCCTCCCCATTTTCCCCGCGTGGGCTCCTTGCATTCGAGCTTTCCGGTCCATTTATTCAACATGACGTAGCGGCCTTGGAAGCGATTCAAACCGCTAGACATCTGTTTTGTCTCGTCGAGTTTCGAGTCTTGGTCCGGTGGTCCCATACCTCCCACAAGCGGAACAGCTTTCTGGAAGAATATGTCCGCGTTTTTGTCGTTCGCCTTAAACCGGCCGTGCAGGCGAGTTAGCGTAAGCTTTGATGGCGCACTTATGGTGTTTGGGCGCGGTTCTGCAGCGACCGTGTTGGAGTCCATGCCAAAGGGATCGGAACCCGATTGGCCTTCTCCCGTAATGCCAAACACGTCGAGTCCCAATGACATTGCCCAGAGTGGCTTAAAAAATTGGACCGGACTGGTGCACGGGTCGCATTTACCGGTCTGTTGAATGGTCCCCCTTTTGGGCTGGATATTCGCGACTTCCCAGA
The DNA here is from genome assembly GCA_041554035.1 of Allomicrovenator sp. Taxonomy (GTDB): domain Bacteria; phylum Myxococcota_A; class Bradymonadia; order Bradymonadales; family Bradymonadaceae; genus JBFFMO01. Next base: position 5,511 of record JBFFMO010000250.1, read on the forward strand.
CGTACTCCGTGATGATGGCGTCTTCGTTTTCTTTGCGGGCCTTTTGGTAAAGGCCTTCATAAAAGCCGGCAAATTGGTCGCGGACTTTATTGTCGACGATAATATTGGTGGGGATAGGTGCATGTGGATAGTTCGCGGGGACATACCGGCCGTCCCCAAGAATAAAGACGATGATATCCTGTTCTCCTTCCGCGTTGATCATGCCTAGACGAATGGGTAGTGAAAAATCCTCGCTCGTAAAATGAAAACGAAGCGGTGAAAGGACGGCGTTTTTACCATTAAATTTCGCGCGTTTTGGGTCTACTTTGGCGACAAAAAAATACTTGCCCGACGCGATATAGGGCGCCAGGTAAGGCGCAGCGCCTTTCGGGATTTTGTATTTTTGATCGACGAGCCAGCCCTCAAGTGCGGTGGCGTCGTTCGAATTCAGAATGACGACATCGTATTCACCTACCGCAAATTGGGCTTCGACTTTCACGAACGATTGGCCGCCGGCCATGACATCAGACAGATGTGTGCCTTTTATGGTGGGTCGGCTGTTGAGCAAGGTGTCGACACCGTAACGACAGGGGTCTTGTTCCCAGTACTCTGCCATGCGCGGGCTCGAAAACTCGTCGATGGCATCGAATATTGCTGGGTCGAGCGTTTTCACCCGGTCTTTGTCGAGGATTTCTGGGACCGGGATGACCAGAGCAAATTCCTCGACAGGGCCCTGATAGTCGGGTTGAAGCGACATCACGGTGGTTTTTTCGTGGCGCATCAGGGCGACGCGGGTCGCGTTGTTGACGAGCTTGGTGTCGCCCGGCGCCACAAAAAAGCCACAGAAGGCCCAGGTCGTGGGGGG
>JBFFMO010000251.1:0-6353 GCA_041554035.1 Allomicrovenator sp.
AAGGCGTTGTTGATTCAACAATACGATCGCACCGAGTCCTACATGATCGGTGGGCGTTGCGAAGAGCGCGAGCTGATTCGGGACGATGACGGTCGCATCACCAACGAAGATTGCCGTGACTTGAACGCAGGGACCTTCCACGTGATTCTCGCCAACTTCTTGGGCAAGAATAAGCGCCCGATGGTCATCGAGCGCACCACGAACTATCAGGTTTGGAACCAGCCTTTGGTGGGTTTCAAGGTCACAAGCCAGAACGAAATTTCGCTTGAGGCGGCTCACGAGCTTCTGGGCGTCAAGCCGGGCACCACTGAGGGCTCGGGCACGTTTGTGAACAACGTCGAAGAAGGTTCTCCCGAAGCGCTCGCGATTCTGCGATTGGCCAACGAAGGTACGCTGGAGCAATTGGACGACGACGCACGCCTCTATTCGACGGCCGCCAAGCGTATCGTCGAAGATCGTCCGTACGATTCGTTGGCGCGGCTCGATGCAGTTCCGTACATCACGGCAACAGCCTTTACGAACATGTTGCGTTTCGCCAAGACCAGTGGGCTCTTCGAAGAAGTGAGTGTTGACTACAAATACAACTCGAGAGCTGAACGCTTCATCGAGGTTCGCGCATCGACCGACTGGATTGCGGAGTCGAACGCCAGCAAGAATCCGACGTCAACCAATCTGTCGCGCTACATGCGCCACGACTACTACCACTACATCCTCGAGCTCGACGGCGAGGGTAACATCATCGGTGGTGAATGGTTGGACTCGTCGATCACGAACCACCCGGACTTCTTGTGGCTGCCGGTCTCGACTCGTGGTGGCAACCCCAATATCGACATCGACAAGGTCCGCGACATGATTCGTGAAAGCCGCGCCGAAGTCGACGTCGACGTCACCGAGAACACCCAGACATACCTGGTCGACACTGCCGTGGAGATTCCAGACAACGATCCGCGCGGCGGCGTCAGCACACTTGAAGTGCGTGATGCTGGTGCGGTTAAGTCTTTGGCGATTGACCTCGAGATCAGCCACACCTACCGCGGTGATTTGGTCGTCGAGCTCCAACACGGTGGAACCTCGGTCGTCGTGTTTGACGGGACGCGTGAGGCCAATGGTTGGGAAGACAACGTAAGTCTGACTGGAGAAGTCTTGGAAGGGTTTGTCGGAGCTTCGATCACTGGCCCGTGGGAGCTCACGGTGCGTGATACGGCTGCTGCAGATACCGGTTCGATCGTGAAATGGGCACTGCACGTCACGAAAGACTAATCTGTTCGAAATCCCCGCAGGCAGCATGTTTGCGTATTGAAAACCCATCGCGATGCCGGGCGGAAGCCCGGCATCAGTCGTTTTGGTCGTTGCTAAAAGAAGTGCACTGCCGCGAAGATGACCATCAGGTTCGAAAACGCATGGTAGACGACCGGCGCGACGATCGAGTCGGTTCGTCGCCGCAACCAACCAAAAAGTAGGGCGGGGAAAAAGACGCTCATGCGCGTGGGAACAAGCGCCCCGCCGATCGGCACGAGCAGGTGTCCAAGCCCAAACAGAACGCTGGCCACCACAATAGCCGCTGAAAACCCAAAGATGGTGCGGACCTTTTGTCCGCGTTCTTCGGCGCGCTTTTCGAATGCTTCCTCAAGTCGAGTCTGCAGCCACCCGCGGTAGAAATACTCTTCGGGCAGGGCGATCAGCAGAAATTGAGTGGCCACCCAGAGTGGAATCCACCACAGCGACCTGCTGGCCTCGAAGTCGTCTTTCTTTTGCGCCTTATGGCCCTGGAATAGAGGCCAGACGGCGTTGCCCTCGACCGTGGGTTCGATGCGCACATCGATGGACCTGGGGCCGCGAATGATGATTTGCCCGCGACTTCGTGAATCGTTGAGTTCGATTCGCCAGATACGGGCCTTCCCCGCCACTGCGTCGACCGGAAACGCCTTCAGAGTGCCTCGACGCTGAGGAACAAAGGGGGTGTCGGCCTCGATGAACACGATATTATTGGCGTCTGATTTGTTGCGAATGCCGACGTTGAGCGTCGACTTATCCGACCAGACCCAGACCCCGCTCGATTCTGCGCCCCAACCCATGGGTTCCCCGGCAAGCTCGCTCGGCCACTGAAAATAATTTCCCGTGTCGAACTCGAAGTGTCGATCGAGCGCTTGGGTCTCCCACCAATAATAGCCGACCGAAAACAAGGGCAGGGTGATCAGGGTGAACGCCATTCCATAGGCCAACCCACGGGGCCATCCTGACCACGTGATTCCGAAACGCTCGTTTTCGTGACCGTGGTGGTCCATCATGCGCTGGGCCACCTTCACAAAGACGAGCGCGACAATGGCGTAGAGGAAGTCAGCCACGAAGGGCACGATTCCCGCAGCAACGGCGGCGATGATCACCAGAACCAGAACCGTGAGGAAGACCAGAAAGGCTTCGCGAAAGAGGGCCTTACTCGTCATTTTTGGGTCCCCAAAACTTCCTGAACGCTTCGAACGCTCTTGATGAAGACGCGTCCCTCGGCGGCAAAGACGTTGAGCGTTCCCAAGGGGGTTTCCGCCGACCATCGAGGCGTGCCGGATTTTAGATCCCGGCAGTGCAAGAGGTTTGGCAAATCCGCACGTCGTTCCAGGATGTAAATTGCGTCATCTGTGGCCGCGATGGGCGCACGAGGCTCGGAAATTGACGCTGTCCAGAGCGCCGCACCGGTGGCGTCGTCTAAGGCCAGGACGGCGTTTTCAACGCCGATCACGGCCACGCCCTTTTCAATCAACCCGTAATTCGCGGTTGGGTTTTTCGGTAATTCCGCTCGCCAGATCGCTTCAAGGGTTTTCAGGTCGTAGCGGATGATGCGTGGTTTTTCGGCGCGCGAGGGCGAAAAGAGCAGGTGGTCTTGGCCCGTAAGGTAAAGAGCCGAACGACCGCCCGAACCGTCGAATTTTCGAAATTTCATTTCGACACCCGAAAACGGGTAGCGTTGGCTCAGCCCCGATACATCAGTGACGTAGAGTCCACCGTTGAAACCAAGTGGTTTGCTGCCCGCCCAAAACGCCATCCTGCCCGCCCAGATGATCTTTCCGTCATCAAGTGTGACGCAGGTTCCGTCGGTGCCACCTTCCCACATCGTGCCCGCGCAGACATGATCTGGGGAGAGGTCCGCGATCCAAGCAGACCGGAAATTCGCGGTGAAGTTCTTCGCCTCGTTGCTTCGATCGGCATCGAAATACCACAGGCGTTTGCCCTCGTCTGACCACCGCGTCACACGCAGGTTCTTGACTGCATCGCCAGGCGTCGCATGGGCGGTGACGAAGCTGCCATCGGCCAGCTTTTCGTAGGCCTCCATACCGCAACCCAGCATAAAACTTAGGCGGTCGGCTTTGGTGCCGGGGAATGTGGATGTCCCTTCCGGGCTCTCCAAAACCACATGGCAGTCGTCGTATCGAATGTTCTCGGAGAGCTTGAGAGTGAGTTGTTGCTCGGGAAGACTCGGCTTTTCAGTCGGCGCCTTGAACGCCTGCAGCGCTGGCAGATGTTCGACGGGAACTACGACTTTGGGGGCGGGGGGATCGCAGCCCATGCTCAGACTGAAAAGGACGACGGAAAACCACGGATTCAGGAGCAATTTCATCAGGATCTCGATTCAAACGTTCAGGTCCCATCGATACGTCGTGGTCTCAGCCTGTTCGATCAGGTCACGAAGCAGCGGGGAGACACGTAGACAGTCTCCGTTCCCTACCACAACCACCTTTGTCCGTGCTCGGGTGAGCGCGACGTTTAGGCGTCGTTCGTCGGTGATGAACGCTCCGGTGCGTTCTGTGCGCACCAGACTGACCAAGATGACCTCTCTCTCTCCGCCTTGGAAGCGTTCCACCGTGTCGCAATCGACCAAATCCGAACTCAATTGTCGCATCAAATCGACCTGCGCTCTAAACGGCGAAATCACGCCAATTTCTTCCCGGGTCAGCCCGCCAGCGAGCAAAGCGCGGGCGAGTTCGGAGATGACGCTCGCTTCGATGAGGTTGGTGCGGCCAAGTTCGGCGCTCTTCACATCGATGAACACCACGGGGGTCAGCGGCGAGAGCACCTCTTTGACTCGATCGGTGGCCTGAGTGAGATCGATCGACAGCTTCGATGATGCGGTCGAGGTTTCGGCCCGGAGTTCGCCCCCGTAAAATGTACGGTTCGAAAACGACATCACCGCGTTATTCATGCGGTATTGCTCTTCAAGGCGAACCGACGGAATCCCAAGGGCCAGAAGGCGCTCAAAGAGGCTTCGGTCCAGTCCATTCAACCCCATCGGGTTGATGTCGTGTTCAGCCTGTTCGAAATCTCCCGTGACGACCGGAGGCAATTGTTTGGGGTCGCCAACCAGCACAAATCGTTTGGCGCGAACCAGAGCGCCAACGGCGAGCGGCTCGGTAAGCTGTGTGGCTTCGTCGACAATCACGACGTCAAAGGGGACGGCCCCACAATGCCTTTCTAGGGAACGAAGCACGTCGTTAGAAGACACAGAATACACCGTGCACGCGATGACCGATGTGTTGAGCAAAATCTGGGTCAAGGTATCCACAGAAGGCGTGCTGCGCGCCAGATCGTCCGAGAACGCCTCGTTCAACGGAACGCCGGCGCGTTCCAATGCCCTGGAAAGGTTTTCACAGCGATGTGAGGCGCCGACTCGAAGGAAAGGGACGCCTTCTTTGACGAGCTTTTCTAAGACAGTATCGAGAGCATTATTGGTTTGGGCACACACCAGGATGCGCTTGGAACCCGCGATTTCCTTGACTGCGCGTGCGATGACGGTGGTTTTTCCGGTGCCGGGCGGCCCCTCGATCAAACAGGCGTCGGTGCTGTCCATGGCGGCTGATACTGCTTCCACCTGACGTGGATTCAGACCTGTCAGCTCACGGGTTTGGGTCTCGAGCATCGGCACTTTCAGCCCACAAAGCAGCTCCAGAAGGTCACGTCTGCCCGACGAGAGCGTGCGATAGAGGTTTTGCTGGGCTGCTCTAAAGCCCATGCGCGACGGCACAAGCTCGATGAACCACTCTTTTTCAGGGATCCCCGCACCGTTTCGAATGCTCGGAACCCGCAACACAAGTGTTTTTCCGTCGCATGAGACCACAGTGCCACGGAAGAGGTGTGAATCGCTCGGGTCTCCCCTGTGCACGATCACCTGAGACCCGGCCGAGAGTGTCGGTAGCCTTGCCGCCGACAGTCGAAGGATTCCATCCTCGGGAGGCCCGGAAAGGCTCAATCCAGCCACACAACGTCCGTTGGCGATGCGGCGATCGATTTCGGCGGTGCGGAATGAGTCCCCAAACGCTGCATTTTCCGACCAGTGCTCGGCCTGAATCAGGTGATGGAAATGACGCCACCAACCACGGGCCCGAGACGAGAGTTCCTCGTTGCCAAAAAGGTGCGGAGTCTGGCCGAGTCCCAAGACACTGCATTGAGATTCACAGGTCTTGCGGCGCCATCGGCACTCGGCGGCCCGGCAAAGTGCGGGGACCTGATTATAATAGGGCAGAACATCGGTGCTGGGATCGGTCGCAAGTGCGTGGTGCGTGATCACCAGCTGATTGCGACCGCGAAGCATGCCTTGATAACTTTCAGGCTCGTCAAAGTCGACGTTTCGTACGGTGCCTTCTCGCGAATAAAGAAGGTAGCCCGAGACCTTGGTGTGCTGTCGTTTCGCGTAGGCGTCCCACAGTAATTTGTAGGCGCGAACCTGGCTCGTGTGCTCTTCGCGCGTGCTGCCGGTCTTTAACTCGATGATGTTCAGGCCACGCTTTTTGTCTTCGGTGACGAGGTCGATTCGGCCTTCGATGCCAAAACGATTGGAGTAGCGAGAGACTTCAACGCTTTGACCTGACCATGAATACCGATCCGCGCGATCCTGACCCGCCGCAAACCCTTCCAGATTTCGAAAATGGGCTTCACTTTCGTGTCGCAATGAATCGACCTCGGAATCGCCTAAGCCCGAGGCGATGAGGGTGAACCCGGCACGTCGAACGCGTTCGTCCCATAGCTCATCGAAGGTCTTTTCGTCGGAGGACATCAGGTCTTCAAGCAGGCCGTGAAGGATATTCCCCATGACCAGTGGCTTTCCGGGCGAGCCTTCGTCACGGATATCCACAAAATACCGGCTGACGCAGCCTTCGGCTTTGATCACGTCGGTGACGCTCGTAAACCAGTGAGGTTCAACCACAGGGAGTGTATCGGGCCGCGCGGTCAGGTAATTTCGACCTTCGGAATCTGTGACGACATGGGCGTCGTGAAGGCCAAGCTCGGCACCTTCCCAAATCCCTTTGAGGCAGTCGTAGACGGCCCCGTGTGCACCCTGCCAGAAGAATGCGCCTTCGGCTTTCGGG
>JBFFMO010000252.1:0-6341 GCA_041554035.1 Allomicrovenator sp.
ACTGGATGGCCGTTTCGAGCTGCTCGATGTGCTCGGATTTGGTGGTTATGGTCTGGTCTACAAGGCCGTCCAGGTAACCACCGGTCAACTCGTCGCCGTCAAGGTCTTACGCCGTGATAAGGTGCAGCTTCAGTCCCAACTGGAGCTGGATCGATTCAAGCGCGAGATGCAGATCATCGCGCGCATTTGTCATACGAATATCGTGCGACTGATCGACTTTGACGAGTTGCCTGACGGCACCTTCTATATGGTCATTGAGTACATCAAGGGCGATCCGCTTTCTGAGGTGCTTAAGGAAGAGGGCGGTCTGCGTCCGCGAGAAGCCTTTCATTTCATGCGCCAGATCATTGATGGCCTCAACGCCGTGCATCAGCAAGGCGTCGTCTATCGGGACCTCAAGCCGGCAAACATCATGATCACGCGGACCGGGGGGACTCGGAACGCGGTTCTCCTCGATTTTGGTGTTTCAGGCATCTCCAGCGACGACAGCGGTCTCGAGAATTTGACGACCGACGGGTCGGTTCGGGGAACCCCCAGCTACATGGCTCCGGAGCAATTGCGGCAGCTTGCCGTGACTTCGCAGACCGATATTTACGCCTGGGGACTCGTGTTTCTTGAGGCCCTGATGGGGCGCAAGGTGATCACACGGGCGTCGCAGGTCGAGGTGATGGCGGCTCAGATTTCGACCGATCCGGTGCCCGTGCCTGAGGAGATTGCCAGCTCCACCTGTGGCTCGATCATTCAGCGCGCCGTCGAAAAGGAACTTTCGGTTCGGTGGTCGTCGGCCGAAGAGATCCTCTCGATGATGGAGCATTGTTATATCGATCCGAAGCTGTCGTTGCCTTGGACAGGGGCTGTTGGCCTCGAGAAGATTCGTAAGACCGCAGACATGCTCAGTTCGGAGCATAGCCGTCCGACGTCGTCACAGACGGTGCAGTCGCTGGAGATCAGCGAGGAGATGCTGGAGCCGATTGAGTCCGACGCGCCGCCGTCAAAATCCAGGCGCGGAAAGGGACTTCTCTGGGGCGTTGGCGCCTTGGTCATCTGCGCGGTGTTGGTGGCGATCGGTGTGATGTCCACTAAAACAGCGCCGGTGGATGCGCCCGATCTGCCCGTGGCAGAAAAATCAGCGTCATTCCGACTGAACTTTGAAACCGAACCTCGATCGGCCTTGATCTTTGTCGACCAACGACAAATCGGGTCGGGATCGGTTGATCTGGAATTCACAGGCGCTGAGGAACATGTTCTGCGCGTGGAGGCCGAGGGATATCAGCCCGAAGAATACCTGTTTCGCGAGCGATCACCTGTGACTCACGTGAATTTGCGGCCTCTGAGCGAAGGGGGCGAAAAAAACGCCGAGGTTCAGGTCGTTCCCGAACACGAGAACCCTGTGGTTGAATCCCCTCCGACCGAGGTGACAAAACGGGCTGCCAGCGCGCGCATCGCACCCAAAAAGCGTGGTTCGGGCGACTCTAAATCCGAGCCCGTCGTGTCCGTCGAAACCGTCGAACCCCTTGAGCCAGTGGAACCGGTCGACGCCGTCGGCAAAACCGAAGCCGTCCTTAAGACCAAGCCGATCACGTTCGAGCCTGTGGGTGCGTCCGAGAAAGCCGTATTTGCACCTGTCGGGACTTCCGACACACCGGACCCATGGTCAAAATCCACCAAGGACGCCGTGCCGGACCCTTGGAAAGAATAATCTGCAGATTTCGCTAAATGATCCAATTCGCGCGTCGATGACTGGGGTGTCTTCACCAAATTTATCGAATCGTGAGAATGAAATGAGCAAGCGAAAGAGAAAAAAAGCAGAGTGGGCACGCGAAGAAACCAAAGAAGTCGTTGGTTTTGATGTGCGCGAAGTGATGGACGCCGAAGCCGGTTTAAGCCGTGCGCCCGAAAATGCCGCCCATTCAGTGTGGTCGCGGGATCTGACCAAAGAGGTCGCGGACTTTGATGCCGGCGGATACATGGAAAAGTCGTCGGCCTTCGAACGTGAAGCGACCCGCGAAATCGTCAAACCAGATTGGACCAAAGATGTTTGGCAGTTCACCGACGAAGAAGATGATGCCAGCTTCTTTGGTGAAGCCGTCGCCTGCGCCTAGGCGTGGATTTGGCCTTCGCTTGCCGCCTCAGCCCCAGTGTGCGCCCTCAACGGGCAGCCCGAGGCTTGACGGGCGCCGCAGATTTTCTGGCCGATTCCGCTGTGAATTGACAACCAACTTCTTGAGGGACTAATCTCCGCGGCCGCAGCACGTGCGCGTGTGCGTCATTTACCACGGGTGTTTCCAGACACCCACGCCACGAGGGTGATTGTGTCCGACGAGAAAAAGAAGAAAAGCGCCGACGACATCATTGACGAAAAAGCCGCGGAAATGGGCGTCGATAAGAAGCGGGTTCCGGCCAGCGACGAGTCCGCCGAAAACGTGATGGCAGGTCTTGGTGGGGTATTTGATGTCCCTTCGAGCAAGAAGAAAAAGAAGAAAGCCGAGCCTGTGGTTGAAGCTGACGCCGACGAGGACGAAGAGTCTGACGTTGAGGAAGCGGCTCCGGTGAAGGCGAAGAAGGCCGACAAGCCTGAAAAAGCCGACAAGCCTGAAAAGAAAGCCGACAAGCCCAAGAAGAAAAACGCGGGCGTTGATCTCTTCGTGAACAACGATGCGCCGTCGAAGAGCTCAAAAAAGGCCAGCTACTTGGACGCCGATGACCTTGGCGACCTTGATATGCCACAGAAATCGAATACGGGCCTCTACATCGGCATTGCCGTTGCGACGCTCGTGATCGGCGTGGGTGCCATCGCAGCCTTTGGTTCTTTCGAAGATGTCGGTGCGCTTTTGAGTGGCGATCTTCGTGAACGTCGTCTGGCAGAAAAAGAGCAAATCGAGGCTGCGTTCAAACAGAAGCAACTCGATGCCTTGGACAAATTCGGCAACCTGATCATCGCCGGCAATCCGCAGTACGCGATGGTGAAGGTCAACGGTCAGCTTCAATACGGCCAGACTTCATCTGAGGAGTGGCGCGAGCTGCAACTTGGGCCAAGCACGGCGTTTCAGAACCTGAATATCCGGACTGCCTACAACGTGGAAATCACAGCGCCCGGCTATCAGCCGCTGACGCTTGAAATCACGGAAGGCAAGTGGCAGGAACAGACTTCGGGCGATTTCAGTTTTGTGGCATCGGCGAACCTGACTCCCCTGAGCATGGAAGCCAAACAGGAAGCTGATGCACGCCTGTCTGCCGACGTTGAGACCGAGTATTTTGGAACGGTGTCGATTTCGTCCACCCCTCCTGGCGCGTTGGTGATTTTCAATAATTACCCCCTCGTCAACGCGAAGGGCGAGGAACTGCGAACACCGGTGACCTTCGACAAGTATTACGTCAAAGACGAAAAGACTGGGAAACTCGAAGAGCGCCCGATCAACGTCGATTCGATCCTCGACCAAGGTCATAAGATTCAGCTGCAGATGCCCGCAGAATCCGGTGAATATCCCAAATACGTGACCTCGTTGCAGCGTCAGAATTGGACCTGCGACTGGAAGACCGAATCGGAATTGAAGGCAGATAAATTCAATGCCGACAAGGATTCGATCCAGAAGAAATGCAAGTATAGCTGGAACTTCAATCTTGATTTCAATAACTTGAAGAAGTTCATTGAAGATCGCGCGGCCGAGAAAAAACGCATCGAAGAAAAGAATCGTGCGATCCAGGAAGAGGCGGCAGCAGCAGCGGCCAAGAAAGACGAGTAAAAATGAAATTCCAACGAGCTTTGGATCCTGTTGACAAGCGCCCCATCGATGCCGTCCTACGCGAAGGTACACTATGGCGTTTGTTGCACTCAGTGTCTGACTTTGTTGAGCTTTCGAAGAAGGGCAATCCCAGAGTGGGGTTGCCTTTCGTCGTTTCCGAAGAGCATTTATTGCCTCCGGTAGAGCCCGGCAAAATCGTATGCATCGGGTTGAATTATAAGGCGCATGCTGAGGAACAAGGCAAAGCGATCCCCGACGAGCCGTTGATCTTTTTGAAGGCCACCTCGGCCTTGATCGCCGACCGCGCCACGATTGAGTTGCCCCCTCAGTCTGAGCTGATTCATCACGAGGCGGAACTCGCGATCATCATCGGAAAAACGGCGAAACGTGTTTCAGTCGACGAGGCTGAGTCCCATATTCTGGGCTACACGTGTGCCAACGATGTGACCGCGCGCGATATTCAGCGCCAGCTTAAGCGTTATACGGTGGCCAAGGGCTTTGACACTTTTGCGCCGCTTGGTCCAGTGATGGTCAGCGCGTCGTCGTGGAAGCCAGGCGGAAAGACCGTGACGTGTCGGATCAACGGTGAGACACGTCAGACCGGTACCTTCGACGACATGATCTTTGCTGTTGCGACCTGTATTTCCTACATTTCGAATATCATGACGCTCCATCCGGGCGACGTGATCATGACGGGAACTCCAGCTGGAGTTGGCCCGTTGGTCGATGGCGACACGGTTGAGGTCGAGATCGATGGCATTGGTGTCCTGACCAATTCGGTACGTCGAATCCACTGATTTAAAAAGCGACGCGACGCGACGAGGCGAACGGTGCGACTGGGAGCTTACGACCTTGTGGAGGTCCTTGGGCGCGGGGCCACAGGGCAAGTCTGGAAAGCGACCTACGGCGAGAGCATCGTTGCTGTGAAGTTGCTGGATAAGGGAATCTCGCCCGAGATGAACCAGATGCTCACGCGCGAAGTCCATGCGCTGGCGTCGTTGACTCACCCGCATATCGTGACGGTATTGGATTTTGGCCACGTCACGGAGTCCGAAGCCACTCAGGAATTGAGCGCCGGTCAGCCCTATGTGGTGTTTGAATACGCATCTCGTGGCGCGCTTGATGAGTATTTGGCGGCGAATCCCACACTGAGTTGGGCCTGGGTCAGAAATCTGCTCTTCGCGCTGCTGGACGGGCTGGCGCACGCGCACGCACGAAACGTGATTCACAGAGACCTCAAGCCCGCCAATATCATCGGGTTTGAGAACCCGACGGTATGGAAAATTACCGATTTCGGGTTGGCTTTTTTGGGCGGCGAAGAGGCCAAAGAACATCGGATTTTCGGGACGCCTCAATACATGGCCCCGGAACAATTTCATGGCGACGGTTATCTGTACGCGCCGCATACGGACCTGTATGCGCTTGGCGTTCTTGCCTATCAGCTGGTTTGTGGGAGGTTGCCTTTTAATCACAAGACGGTGATCGGACTGGCTCAACTTCATTTGACCGAGGCTGTGCCGCCTCTGGTGCCGATCTTTCCTGCACCTCCGGGCCTTGAAGAATGGATCGCAGCCCTGCTTTCCAAAGACGTGTCGAGGCGATTCGAACTTGCTGCCGACGCAGCAGCCTCATTACGCGAACTGCCCGATGTTGCAGGGTCTTCGCGCACATCCGACGTGCTCGTGATGGAGTCGCCCCACACGTTGGGGGCGACTCTGCATTCTGCGCCCACGGAAATCTCGCGGGATACGCTACCTTTTGGCGAAACTCAGGTGTTGCGCATTGCGGAATTTGGCGTGCGTCCCAACGTCGCGCCCCAACCTTCCACGTGGCGTCGAGCTCGAATCGAGTTCAGAAACCCACTCGTCGGGTCGAGCGCTCCGTTGTTTTCGTTGCGCTCGCGTGAACTGGTCGGCCGAGATCGGGAACTCGATCAGTTATGGACCTCGTTGGTCAAGGTCCGGCGTGGCGGCAGGGTTGCTCGTTCGATGATCATCGGCGCGGAGGGTGTGGGAAAGACGGCGCTCGCGAAGTGGTTTGCCGAGCGCGCGGCTGAGACCGGAGCTGCCACCGTGGTCGAGCTGGGCCCAGACGCGTGGTCGACGATGTACCGGCATGTCCGGGCGAGCAAGAATCCCGAGATTCAAGAGGCCGTGCTTCGCCGAACTGCGAGTGAATTGGACGCTGAAGATCTTTTGCCGATTTGGCTTTCGAAAGTAGAGGTCGGGGATACTGCGCTCATTTCCTACCTGCGGGCTCACGGGTTGCGTCGTCCCGTGATTTTGGTGGTCGACGATTTGGGGGCTGACCCCTTTGCGTTGAAGCTGATTGAGCAACTCAATCGCGCGGACGCAATGATTCCCCATTCCGTTCATGTTGTGGTGACGTGTGGCCCGCTCCCGGACGCGGTGATTCGCAACGAGGTTCAAACTCTGATGCGTGACGCTGAGGTCATCGAAGTTCAGAACCTTCCCAGACTGGCGTCGAGCGAGCTATTGCGCCAGGTTTTGCGATTCGATGTTTCTTCCACGGACCGATTACAAACCATGTCCAGTGGTAACCCTCGCGTGTTGTTTGAGGTGATCGAAGATTGGGTGG
>JBFFMO010000253.1:0-6341 GCA_041554035.1 Allomicrovenator sp.
CGCGCCTGAAATTCATCCCAACATTCATTCGTGATCATGACAGACTCAGAACAGAATTTGAAATTTGGGTCTCCAAAGCCCCGACGAAGCCTCGCAACCCCAAAAGATTGGCATTCTGCAGTCTCTTATGTTTCCCTTCCTAGGTTATCTGGGGCGACAATTCAACATGGCCCCATAGTTCGAACCTGCATGGAAAGGCATTTGTGATCGACGACGAAGAAATCAAACCGCAATCAAGAACCCGCACTGTCATCGTGGTGGTGTTGGTCGTATTGGTCGCTCTGGCAGGAATGGGCAGCATTGGATTTCTTTCCGGGGCCGGCTTCTTCAGCTACCGCACGTTTCTGTACGGCACGGGTGAGCTCTATGTTTTGAACATGACCGAGACCCCATTATGGGTGTCGGTGGATGGGCGAGAGCGAGTCGAAGTTCCACTGCTGAACGCGAAAGTGGTGGAGTTGATTGGCGGCACCTCTGAAGTTATTGCCACTGATTCAGCGGGCCAAATTAAAGGTCGCTACACGATCGATGCAAAAAACTCGGACGCATTTTTGAAACTCGGCGACGAGCAGTGCCTTGCGGCGGTCAAGCTGGACGCCTTCTACAAGGGCGGAGCCAAGCAGGACATCGAGTTCGTTGCACTCTTGAACGAAACGACTCAGGTCTGGGTTCCGGAATCACATAATGTGGTTTGGCCACGCAAAGCGTTCCCCAAATCCTTGTCAGCAGAAGATGGACCCGGCATTTGGCTGGAGCTTGTAGGATGTCCCCTTCTGGAAGACCCCAAATTCCTAGACGCGTACATCGCGGTCCGACTCGAAGACCGCATCAAGAAAGCGCGTGGCACCGACACAAAGAAATGATTGGCGGAGATATTATGAAGTTTTACCTATCTGCGCTGCTGGTTATTGGCCTTGCGGCATGTACCGACGACAGCGGCACGAACACTCCTCGGGATTTCGGGGTTGAGGACATGGGGTCGGACCTTGCGGCGACACCTGACCTTCCTAAAGAAGACGTCACCATGACGCCTCCCGAGATTTCGTTGGACGTCGACGTGTTGCTTTATGAGCGCGTCGAAATTGGGCAGAAGCGAACGCAGTCCATCTTTGTGACCAATGTGGGCACCGAAGATCTGGTGATCGGCAATGTGTTGTTGGAAGAACTCGACCGGCAGGGGCCATCTGAGTTCAAGCCTGGAGCCAAATGGGTATCAGGCACGACGATCGTGCCTGGAAACACGTTCCTTGAGCTGCAGGTCGACTACGAGCCGACTGACAACGAGACAGACCGGGGGACCGTCACCATCGTTTCCAACGACACTGATGAGCCGCAGCTTGAAGTCCGTCTGCAAACGGTGAATGCCTACCCGGATCTGGATGCCCCCAAGCTTGTGCGCTTTGGAAATGTGGCGCCGGGGATGAGCGAAACCCAACGTGTGTTCATGTATAATCGGGGTGCGGCGCCGCTCAATGTTTCGGCGGTTGTGAAAACCGGCCTGGGGCCATTTGCGGTTCAATTCATCCCGACCGAACCTCTGCCCCGCATTCTTCAACGCGATGAGCAGTACGCCTTTGACGTGGTCTACACTCCCGGCGATACGGCGGTTCATCGTGCGACTCTGACGTTGACCACCGACGACCCTAACGATTCGCCGTACGAAATCGCAGTGCTTGGCAACTCGCCGACAGCTTGTTTGCGGCTCACGCCCGAGGGTGGCGACTTTGGGACGGTTGCGGAGGGAGCACCAATCACCAAAGAGTTCACGATCTTCAACTGCAGCGACGTCTTGCCGCTGAGCATTTCGAAAGTGGAACTGGTCGATGATGCCGGCGGAATTTTTACGATGAACGCGGTGCCAACCCCAATCGAATTGGGTGGATTTGAGACGTCGCGATTCTCGGTGTCTGCGGTCGGCGTTTCGACCGAAGCCATTGGCGAAGTTGTGATCGAATCCACGGATACTCAGAGCTCGCCGCAGACCGTCCAATTGCGGATTCGTCCGGTTCAGTAGGTGTCAGGTATCGGGCTGTCAGGTATCGGGCTGTCAGGCATCGGGTAGTCAGGTATCGGGCTGTCAGGCATCGGGTGGTCAGGTGTCGGGTAGTCAGGTGTCGGGTGGTCAGGTGTCGGTCGGTCGCAACTACACCCGAGCTCGAACGCAATCCGAGTTAAGTTCAAAACTCGTCGACAGGAGTCCGTGGACCAGAGGCTACTGGCGGATATTGGAGAGGAAGTCCCGCATTTCGGGCCAGTTCTGCCCGAGCCAGTCGAACTCACCGCGACGAATCGGCATCACGTTCCGCACGGCATCGTCGGCTTCTCGGTGAGCTTTCAGCTCTTCGAGCGCAAATGCCCTCATGATCAGCAAAGCTCTTACACTCGGAGGACGCAGGACGTCTTCTGCGGTCGGTCCGTTGCGGCGCATGATCTCCAATGCAGCCTTGGGGGCGCCGCCTCTAAGCGCGATGATCACGTCGGCGACACTGAGTCGGGTGACCTCGTCGCCTTTCAGCCTTTTGGCGGCGCGACGACGAAATTTGTCGGCGTCTTCTTTCCAACCAAGCAAGGCCGCGCACGCGGCCATCTCGGCCAAAAGCAGTGCTTCATGATTCCCGTGGGCGCCGTAGGCAAATCGTCTTGAGATCAGAACGCTGTTAAACACCGCAAATGCCCGTCGCAACTTGCCCTGAAGCATGAAGGCCACGCCAGTGTTGAACACATAAACAGCGTGACCGTTCGTCTTATTATAGGTTTGGGCAAGTCCCTCAAAAGCCTGCGAGGCCTCGTCGAAACGTCCATCGTTCAGCAACGCAATGGCGTCCTGATTCGCCTCGACGGCGCGCGCGTCCTCGACGCGAACACGCGAAATAATCACGACCAGCGACATGACTGCAAAGAGAATGAAAATCGGTGAGAACGCCTTCAATACAAAAACGGTGAAGAACGCAGTCGCAACGAAGACCAGACCTGCTGACGCACGGCGGCGCTTCGGACGCAGCCAGGTCTCAGCCGGCACCAGTTCGGTGGGCTTGATACGTTCTTTGTAGAGGACCGGCAGCGTTTCCAAGTTTCACCTTTGAAGTACCTCGCTTAAACACGCGGACTTGGCAGGATTGTTCCCGACGTTCAGCCCAAAAGTGCCTTTGCGCGGGCGACGATGTTTTCGGGAGAGAATCCGAACTTCTCGAAGAGCACTTCCGAAGGGGCTGAGGCTCCAAAGGAGTCCATCGTCACGGTGTCGCCATCGGCGCCGACCCATTTTTGCCACCCCATCGCGATTCCGGCTTCGACGGCAAGGCGTTTGGTGACGTTTGTGGGCAGGACGCGTTCGCGCCAAGCGTCAGGCTGTTCGGCAAATACTTCCCAGGATGGCATGCTCACAAGTCGTGCTGCGATGCCCTCGGCCTTGAGCAGCTCCCACGCCTTGAAGGTTGGATCGACCTCAGAGCCCGTCGCGATCAAGATCAACGCGGGATTCGAAGCGTCGGCCACGACGTAGGCGCCGTGGGTTGCATCACCAAAAGCACCGTTTTTGGAGCGATCGTAGGTCGGCACGTCCTGGCGAGTCAGCACGATCGCGGTCGGACCGTTGGTTCGTTCGATGGCGACCTTCCAGCATTCCGAGACCTCGTTGGCATCAGCAGGACGCAACACGGTGTAATTCGGAATTGCGCGCAGACTGGCGAGATGTTCGACCGGCTGATGGGTCGGTCCGTCTTCGCCCAGCCCGATCGAATCGTGCGTAAAGACCATCAACGATGGGATATGGCTCAGCGCCGCAAGACGAAGCGAAGGCCGCATATAATCTGCAAAAACCAGGAAGGTCGAACCGAATCCGCGGACTCCGCCGTGGACGGTCATGCCGTTGGCAATCGCAGCCATGCCGTGTTCCCGCACACCGTAATGGATGTTTTGGCCGTTAAACGAGCCTGTCGCCATCACGCCAAATTTCTCGTGCAGGGTCTTGGTCGAACCCGCAAGGTCGGCCGAACCACCGGTGAGTTCCGGCAAGACTGCGTAGATTTTTTCGATGACCTTACCGCCCGATGCACGGGTCGCCATGCCCTTCTCACTGGGTTCGAAACTCGGCAGAGCATCGGCCCAATTCGATGGAAGCTGACCCGAGAGTCGTCTGGAAAGTTCGGCCTGCGCAGGATGAGCGGCGAGCTTCGCCTGCCACACTGCATCGAGCTTGCCACCCTTCTCGCGTGCGTCCATATGGGCGCGCACTTCGGCGGGCACCGTAAAGGGTTCTTCGTAAGGCCAATCCAAAGCGGCCTTGGTGAGTTTGATTTCGTCCCACCCCAGCGGCGACCCGTGCGAACTGGATTTTCCAGCTTTGGCCGGCGAGCCAAAGCCAATCACAGTGCGCACCGAAATCATGCTTGGTTTGTCGGTCACGGCTTTGGCGCGGGTAATCGCTGCATCAATTCCGTCGATATCATTACCGTCTTCGACCCGGTCGGTATGCCAGCCGTAAGCCTCGTAGCGCTTCAAGACGTCTTCGGTAAACGAGATCTCGGTCGTGCCATCGATCGTGATGTGATTGTCGTCAAAAAGGAAGATCAGCTTGCCCAGACCCAGGTGGCCTGCGATCGAGGAAGCCTCCGCCGTGATGCCTTCCATCAAGTCGCCGTCCGAACAAATCCCGAACGTGTAATGGTCGATGATATCGCCATATTTTGCGTTCAGTTGAGCCTCGGCCATCGCCATACCGATCGCGGTCGAAAGCCCCTGCCCAAGCGGGCCGGTGGTCATTTCAACGCCAGGCGTTAGACCGACCTCTGGGTGACCAGGTGTGATGCTCCCCCATTGCCGGAAATTCTGGATTTGCTCCATCGTCATGGCTTCGTAGCCGGTCAGATGAAGCAAGCTGTAGAGCATCATCGAAGCATGACCGTTCGAGAGCACAAAGCGGTCGCGGTTGGCCCAGGTCGGATTTGACGGGTTATGTCGCAGGTGCCGCGCCCAAATGGCGTAAGCAGCCGGTGCCAGGCCCATCGGAGCGCCTGGATGGCCGCTGTTGGCCTTCTGAACGGCGTCGATCGACAGTGTTCGGATTGTGTTGACGGAGAGTTTGGTGATGTTCGACATGGTGCTCCCTGGCTGCTTCGGCGGGTCCGTTTTGCCGATTCGGGCGCGTGATGTCAATCGCAGTAACCTCTGGACTGCGACACGAGCGACTTAATGCACGCCGCTGACCACGGCGGTGTTCTGGTCAAATCCAGCTGGCGTGGCGATTGTGGGAGTTTGTTCCCGATTATCGCGGCGAGCCTCGGTTTGCACCGATTCAACCAGATACTTTTTCAGTTCCGACACCGTGATATTCGTATTCTTGTCGGAGTCGGCAGCACCCGTCAGGCCATTCAAGAGGTGATAGGTAAACAGACCATGTCCGCTCTGCGTATGTGCGCCGGTGGTCTCGCTGGCAGCTGAAGCCGACACAGTCACCACGCCACCAGAGGTTTTGATTTCCTTGACCGGCACCATCGGGCGAGTGCCCTGAGCCAAAACGCTGCGCTCACCAGAGCCAGAAAAACAGGCATCCAAGAACAAATACACCGTTTGTTTATTCAGCTTTCCGAGGCCTTCCTGAAGGTCGGCGACCCGCATTCCACCGCTCTTGATGTAGGTCGGATTGGCGTCGTAGGGCATCAGATAGGCGCTGCCTTCCTCGATGTCCGGCGCGCCATGCCCTGAAAAGAACACGTAAACCTTGCCGCCCGGTTTGACAGCATTCCGTGGCAACCATTCGTTGAGCACGGCCGACATATCAGCGCGGCTGGCGCGCTCGTCTTTAAGCAAACGAATATTGGCTTCAGGCACGTTGAGCGTGTTCTTGGCGAATTCAGCAAAAGCGTCAGCGTCGAATTGAGCGCCCGAAGCCGGAGCCAATTTCTCGCGGTAATTTTCGACGCCAATCACCACGGCCCAAGCGTTGCTGCCGTCGGTGTTGGAAGTCGGCGACGACGAAGCCGGAGCCGCCTGAACTGCGATCGCCTGAGCCGGCATCACATCGCTTGACGCGTAGGGTTGAAGGTCCAATTTCGTCAGGGCATCGATGATATCGGCCGCAACTGAACTTGGATCTTGGCCCATGGCAGACGTGTCAGTTTTTGACGCGATGATGGCCTGATTACGAACGTCGATCAGTTCCCATTTCCACTTCGTGGCGTGGGTGAAGTTCACGTCCTGAATCACGAGATGGATCTTGAGGTCTGCGCTCGACGCGTCGACGACAGGGACACCGTTTTTCGATTCCAGAACGAATTGGCTCAGGCTGCCCGCGACGTCATCTTTGAACGAACGAACCAGAAGCGGGTCTTGTTCAACTTCGA
>JBFFMO010000254.1:0-6320 GCA_041554035.1 Allomicrovenator sp.
CAAGATCCGGAGCGTTTTCCGGCATCTCGAGCCGTATTGGGCCTTTTTCTATCCGAGACCGACCTGCTCTGGGGTTACAAGTGGGTGGGCTTGAATCTGCCGGATTTCGTCGAGATTTCGCGTCAGGACATCGAAGCCGTTTTGCAGCGGATGCGGGTTCAATATGAGCACCATCATGTGAGCCTTCGTCCCTACTGGGCCGTCCAAGCGCGCACGCATCGATCACTGGGTGATGAGCCCTCCAAGATTCGCGACGCTGTCACTCAATTCAATGCAAGCCCTCGTGATGCCTACGCGGACTGTGTCGCCTGTGAATGGAATTTCCGGGTCGAAATGGCGCTGCTAGAGGGTGATACCGAACGAGCTTTGGGGCTGGCGGACCGTCTGGTGGACGGCAATCACAGCTGTGCAGAGGTCCCACACATCACCTTCAGCACGCTTGTTGTGCCTACCTGGAAAGCGGGATTTCATGATCGGGCACGCGTCTTCCATCAACGCGGATATGACATGTGCATGGATAATAAGGACTTTCTTGTCCCGATCTGTGAACACATCGATTTCCGTCTGATCGATGGCGACTGGGCAGGCGCAAATCTTCTGCTGCGGCGCCATGCCCCCTGGGCTCGCGATACCCGAGCAAGCTGGAGGCGACTTCGATTCCTTCAAACGGCTTTGGCAGTCGCCCTTCACGCTCCCGACGATGCTGACCTGCAGTTACCCATCGAGTTTCGATCCGCGGAAAGCGCGGCGCCTTCCCATCCGTCGGTCGAGGAGTGGCGAAGGCTGCTGCGCGCAGACGTGGAGCGACTCGCAGAGCGATTCGACAAACGCAACGGAAACACATCTATTTCAGATGAAGTTCGAAAACACGAGGAGTCGCTCAATGTCACAACATGAAGAACTCACTCGCCTGATCCAGGCGGCCGGTCGTGGACCTTATCGTGACCGCATTGGCGCAGCCGAAATGGCGTGCGTGCTGGCAGACCAAGTTGGCGACTTGGATGGGGGCTGGGAGGCTCGAGAAGCGCTTGTGCTTGCAAGCGCTTTTGGCGGGGCGCCCGAAAAGTGTCTGATGGGCTTTGCGTGGCTGGAAAGCCAGGTCGAATCAGATCCTGAGCGTTTTCCAATTCAAGATATTTTGTGGTCGTACAAATGGGTCGTTGAAAAGGTCCCTGAGTTCTCTCAGATTTCGCGCGCGAATGTGGAGGGAACGCTTGAGCGCATGCGCCTGGCGTATGAGTCGTGTGGGGCAAGTCTGAGACCGTATCATGCCGGCCGTGCACGGGCGGCTGCGATGATGGACGGCGACACCGAAGCCCTGCGCGCCCACATGGAGGCTTACGCGATGGCACCACGCGACCGGTATGCGGATTGCCGGGCATGCGAAACTCATTTCGCCACAGGAATTGCGTTGCTCGTCGGTGATTACGAGCGCGCGCATCGACTTGCGTTGCCCATCGTGAACGGCAAAGAAAAATGCAGCGAAATCCCCCATTTGACCTACGGTTTGTTGACCGTGCCGTCCTGGAAGGCTGGGTTTGAAGACCGTGCTCGCCTCTACCATCAGCGCGGCTATGAGCTTTGCCGAACGACCGTCGACTTTTTAGAAGCGATCAGCGCCCATCTTCATTTCACCCTTGTTTCCGACGACGAGGAACAAGGCGTTTCGATTTTTCTGAACCATTTATCGTGGGCCCTTGATTCTCATGCGGGCTGGCGCCGAATGCATTTCTTGGAATCTGCCTTACCGCTGCTTAGCCGGCTCGAGTCTCGCGGTTCTGATCGACAATTCCCGGTGCCCCACGCCTGGAAAAACGACGGGCCGGCAAATGCCGATGTGAGCCAGATGAAAAATCTGGTCGATGCAGAACTCACACGCCTGATTGCCGCGATGGACGCGCGAAATCAAAACGATTGGGTGTCAACCCAAGTGGCATCCCATGTCGCAAGCTTGGCGTGAGTCGCTATTCTGCGGACTGTTCCGGTGGTGCTGATGGCGCCTGCGGCGTAGGACTTGTAGCGGGGTGATCGACACTGTTTAGGACCCAACCCGTTGTACGTACGTAGACGTAAGTCACACGCTGCCCACAACCAACCACCCCCTGTTGTGACGGGTGTGTGAGTTCATGAAAGGTCAATTCAGAGGCGGGACAGTCTAGGTCAAAAGCCGCGCGAGTTCTGAGGTCCTTGACCGGCTGCTCCCAGATTTCTTCGGTTGTGGAAGCACAGCCTGAAGCCCCAAAACCAATGACAAAAATAAATAGAATTAGATTTCGCATAATAGAAATACCTGAAGTTTTACTCTGCACCCTCGAGAGGATTAGGAGAAGGTTTCCGCCATAAAAATGCTAAGATAATAAAAAATGAAAAGGACGCCGCAGCCTGCGGGTACAGCTGGTATGCGGGATAGAGAGCGCCCAGAAACCCTGAGATATAAAGAAGACTGGATGCCAGCGTAATGCGCAAATCCGAAATAATTCCGATAATACTCGCCGCAAAGGCCCATAAGAATATCTCGCCGGCCTGTGTCGCTACAAGGTCTGCGTCCAACAGGTAGGCGGTGGTTCGGCCACACGTCACGGCAATCAGCGCGGCGATGAGCACGAACATGAGTCGCCGGTTGGCTGCGTTGGAAAAGAGCGACTTCCGGAAGATCACCATGAGCAAAGCCGCCGTCCCGACGGTTCTTGGAGCGGCCATCAGATGGTCCAAAATGGGATTTTCGATGACGCCAGCGTTTATTGCCATCTGCGCAGAAATATTGGACCAACCCCAGAACACGCCCAGAATCACCGCGACAATGGAGCGGGTTTTTGACCCCGTACTCAGGTCATTCGCAGCACTGAACTTCTTTAGGCGAGTGACCTCACGCTTTTCAAGCGCGCGCTGCGCAGACAATTGCGCAACTTGGCGCCGTAGTTCGAGGTCCGGCGCGGGTAATTGGGCCACCGCCGCCGCGGCTCCGACGTCATTTCGGATCGAGATATAATATTTTGTGAGCTCGACCAAACATGCCTGAAAGCCATCTGACGCCGCTGAATTTCCCGGCCACAAGAGCAGTGCCTGTTGGTAGCCGAATCGACATTCACCAAAGAGGTCGTGAAGCTCAAGTTCCTGGGCCTCGTTGCGTTCCGAAGAGCCCAGGAGCGCCTGCAAACGCAACCAAACCTGGTCGGCGCTTTCGCTGAGCTCGACCGAAGCGCGGTGCTCAAGATAATCGAGCAGCGCTTGTCGAAATGCGTCGACACTTTGAAATCTGTCTTCTTTTTTCTGAGCGGTCGCTTTGTTGGCAATGGCTCCAAGTTCACGTGGAACCTCGGCTGAGTATTCCACGGGCTCGGATTGAAGTGCGGAAAAAAACACCTTCATCAGGCTCTCGCCTTCGTGCCGCGCAGTGCCGGTCAGGATTTCGTGCAAGACCGCCCCTAGAAGATAGACGTCCGTGCGCTCATCAATATTTTCGGCATTATCGTCGGTCATTTCTGGCGCCATGTAGGACGGCGTTCCCGCGACGCCAAGGGCGTCGGAGATATGGCGCAACATGGGGTTTTCGGTGCGCACCAGACTCACCGCGATCCCCCAATCCAAAAGGTAGACCTCGCCATATTGCCCGATCATCACGTTTTCGGGCTTGATGTCTCGGTGGATGATGCCGCGATGATGCGCAAAACGGATCGCGTCACAGACTTCGATCAAGATCCGCAGGTGCGAGTGCAAATCGACCTCACCGGCTGGCGCGCAGCGCGGATCCTTCAAAATTGCCTGCCAAGAAACGCCTTCGATACGCTTCATGACGATCATCGGGTCTCCGGCCCCCGATTGCCCCAGGGTATAGATCGGTACCACGTTGGGATGCTCGACCATTCCCGTGATGTAGGCCTCTTGCAGAATCGAATTGATGGCCGCTTCATCGGTGGCCCGACGAGGTGTTTTCACAGCGACAAGGCGGTCCAACGGGGCCTGCTCGGCAACATGAATGATGCCCATGCCACCTTCGCCCAATTTCCCTTTTACTTTGAGGTCCCCACCCAGACCCGAGTCAGAACCCAACGTCATGCGCGGCAGCGCGTTCATGACCTCGCGCGTGGTTCGGTAGGCACGTTTTTGCGGCACGATCGTCTTCGTGTGTTCGATCTGGAGCGTTTTTTCGTCCAAATCCAGATCGGCAAATCGCGCCTCAAAACTGGCAAACGTGTCCTTCATTCATCCTCAGGCAATATGAACAGCCGGCTCAAGCTCGGCAAAGGTTTGCTCAAACACTTCCAAATCATCGTCCAGCTCCTTTAGGACGTCCTCCATGCTGACATCCATCCCTTCTCGAACGGCGTTGACGTGGGTCATGCGAGAACGCATCGCCTCCAGACTGCCCGCCATCGCGTGCATTCTTCCCGCAAATTGATCGCGAACGAGGTGCAGGTTTTCGACCTGACGCTGCTGGGCTTGAACGTGTTTTTGTTCTTGCTCCAAAAACTTCAGAGTCCCAGCGTCGGTCGTTTCGGCAATCCGCTGAGAAATCTCGGCCAAACGTGACCGGCTGCGCGCGGGATCGAGCCCGTCGAGCGTGGCGTGCAACGCACCAAAACGCCCCATGGTCTCGACAATGGTGGCCATCAAATCCCGAAGCCCGGTTTCTGACGCCGAGAGCACTCCACTGTAGTGATCAGTCTGCTGCCGCATCATCTGATGAAGCGCATAATACTCCATCAAACACGTGGTGAAGGACTTTCGAATCTCGGCGTCTTTCGTGCGGCGCAGCAATTCTGCGGCGTCTTTGGCGACGCCGTCATCAAAACCCGCCAAACTGTTGAGCAAATGAACGTCATCGAGTCGATAGTGCGCGTCATACCACTCTCGGCGGCCGGCAAAGAGCCACGCAACGAAGCCAAAACCGATCAAAGCCAGGGGCCAGTAGACCCAAAAACCAAGGGCGAGACTGGCAAATAAAACACCGACGAATTTAAGCAGCTGAGGTTTGTCGCGCTGAATGGTCTCGAGGGTTTCTTTCAGCATCAGGGTTGAAATATCTTCGCTCGCAAACGAACGAGAGCTCACACCGAACTCGGAAAGCCTGGCCACAATAGCCGCCACGCGGTCTTTTCGGACATCCACGTTAAAAACGGCAGGCAAGGCGTCGAGCATGGTCGTGACTTCGCCAAGCTTCAGGTTGTATCCCGACGAGGCGATGATCTCGGCGACGCGGTCCCTTGCATCGCTGTCACGCAGCTCCTTGATCACAATAGAGTAGCGTTTCACCGACTGGGGAGACGCTGGCTGGCCGCCACAATGCACACAAAAGGTGAGGTCTGGCGGGGCAGGTTTCCCACATTCCCGACATCGATTAAAAAACCCGAACCCAATGGGCGCGCGTCGTTCGGTCGCCCGCAACGAGGTCCAATCGAGCATATCCGAGGTCACCCGGGTGACTCGTGGCAGGTCGGACTTGACCTCGTACGTATCGGCATCAAGAAAATCCCACCACTTGCGGTCGTCAGACAGAAGCTTGTCGCTGATTTTGTCGTTGGATTCGTCAGTCATGATGGCGACATGCTAACCCCAAAACGCTTGATTGTCGCGCTTGCGCGAGAGCGATCGCCCTGATAGAGATTGCCGCGGTTTCGCGGTTTTCAAAAAAAATTGAAATTTGCGCAGACCCCGATTGTTTATGTGCCGTGAGTAGCACGCTCGTAACACGCTCCGGCGCCTTTCCCGAGTAACGTGATGGCCAACATCAAGCCCGTAACATGGACCGAAACTCCTTCGTCGGAGTATCCCCTGGTCGACCGCTCCCTGCACCCCACAGGCTCCACGGTGTCGATCGGTGACGTCGCCTTCGGAGGTGACTCGTTCGTGGTGATCGCAGGGCCATGCGCCGTCGAATCACGCGACCAGATGGACGCTTCCGCCGCATTGGTCACGAAATTTGGAGCCAAGGTGCTGCGAGGCGGTGCTTTTAAACCGCGCACGTCTCCGTACAGCTTCCAAGGCATGGGATTTGAGGGCATCGAATTGCTCCAAGGCGCCTCGCGCAAACACGGGATGCCCTTTGTGACCGAAGTGATGTCGATTTCGCAGGTCAAAGAACTTGAGCCGCACGTCGATGCTTTCCAGGTCGGCACTCGAAATATGCATAATTTCGATCTCTTGCGCGCCCTGGGCGAGACCGGCAAACCTGTGCTCTTGAAGCGTGGTTTTGGCGCAACCCTGCGTGAGTGGTTGCTCGCCTGCGAATACGTCGCACAGGGCGGAAACTCGCAGATCATTCTTTGTGAACGGGGCATCCGGTCGTTTTCTCCCGAGACCCGGTTTACCCTCGATTTGGC
>JBFFMO010000255.1:0-6320 GCA_041554035.1 Allomicrovenator sp.
ATGGCGATGGCAATCGCGGTATTTCCGCTGCTCGCCTCGACCAACTCAGTGCCCGGAGCAATTTTTCCGTCCTTGAGCGCCTGATGAATGATGTGTTTCACCGGACGGTCCTTGACCGACATCGGATTAAACAACTCCAATTTCCCCATGAATTTTGTCGAGGAATCTGGAAAAAGTTTGGTGAGGCGAATCATGGGCGTGCGCCCGACAAGTTCGCTGATGTCGTCTACTACTTTCATGAGTGGGCCTTTTCTGCCTGAATAACTTCGTAAGTATGCTGAATATCGACACCAGCCCGCGTGAGCATGATCGAGGCCGAACAGTATTTTTCAGCCGAAAGTTCCACCGCACGTGCAACCTTGGCGTCGTTGAGATTTGTCCCGGTCACGATGAAATGCATCGTGATTTCCGTAAACACTTTGGGGGGCTCGGGGGCGCGTTCTGCCTTCAACACGGCTTTGCAGCCTTCGACATCTTCGCGTCCTTTTTTGAGAATCGTGACGACATCGTATGCCGAGCAGGCGCCGACTCCCATCAGCAGGAGTTCCATCGGACGTGCTCCCGCGTTCTGTCCGCCGGCGTCTGGTGGGCCGTCTAATGTAATCGTATGACCCGAACCGGAAGTGGCGTGAAACCTCACGTCACCTTGCCAATCTATGACTGCTTCCATCGTTGACTCCTATGACAGGCACTAGGCTAACTCTGTGGCGACCGAATTCCTAGTGAATTGATAGGGAATTGCTGCGCACGGGTGAGGTGATGGGATGCATCGATGTTGAAAACGGGTGCGGCTTGAACAAGCGCTTGCGGTGGGCTAACACGCGCATGTTCATCATTTCAGCAGGGCCCAGAGCCCTGGTTCCGGAGATTAGATATGTCGACAGCCCTTGAGAACAGCCTTCACGAACGCGCAAACGATGGTTGCGAACTCTGCAAATCTACCGAGCTTCTGGCTCCTTTCGCGGTGGCTCCCTTCGAAGACACGGATGCCGAGCATAATGTGCTTCTGTGTGCTGCATGCACCGAGCGTTTGGCGGCTGATGAACTCGACGCGAGCCACTGGTTTGGTTTGCGTGAGTCGATCTGGAGCGAACATGCGCCAGTTCAGGTCTTAAGTTTCCGCATCCTGCATCGTCTGCCTGATGTGTGGGCCAAGGAACTTCTGGAGCAAGCGTATTTGACCGACGAGACGCGCGAATGGGCGATGAGTGGCGTTCAGGCAAGCGCGCCAACCGGTCCAAGGACGTTGGACAGCAATGGTGCCGAATTGCATGAAGGTGATTCGGTCACGTTGATCAAGGATTTGGACGTGAAGGGCACCTCGTTTGTGGCAAAACGAGGAACTCTGGTTTCGCGCATTCGACTGACCGACAACCCAGAGCATGTCGAAGGCAAGGTCAACGGCATCACGATCGTGCTCAAGACCGCGTTCCTCAAAAAAGCCTGATCGCCAGTTATGTTGGGACTAGGTCGATCGAGTCTGCCACGAGTTTGCGAAGAACTTCGGAGGGGACGGGCTTGTAGATGCAGCGGATATCGCTGCGGTTGAGGAATTGCTCGGTCTGGGTTGTGAAGGCCCCGCCGGTCACAAAGACCATCCGTTGCACGAAGTCTGGTGACACATCGTAGAGCTGGGCAAAAAGCTCGGGTCCGCTCATGCCGGGCATGGTGATATCACAAATCACCAGGTCGGGTTTTGGGTGGGTCGTGAGGTATTCCAGTGCCTCGCGACCGGTGCCAAAACACGTGACTTCGTGTTTTGAGAGCACGCGGGCCATCGAGAGTCGGATCATGGGTTCGTCGTCCACGACGACCACATTGCCTCTGCGAGACGTTGTAGGCCCGTTCGCAACAGCAGCCAACTTTGCTTCAGGCACGGGCAGGGCCTCTGCTTCCACTCCCGCTTCGATTTCGACGGCCAAGAACACGATCCTAAAGGTCGTCCCGCGCTCAAGCTGGGAGTGGACTTCGATGGTTCCATTCATGTCGGTGACGATGCTGTGCACGATGGACAGGCCCAACCCGGTTCCGGTCTCGCGCATTCGCGTCGAGAAAAATGGATTGAAGATCTTGCTGAGATTGTCTTTGGAGATTCCGCTACCGGTGTCCTCGATTTCAATCACGACGTGGTTGTCTTCGGGAAATAGACGAACGCGTAGTTCGTGCTCTTTCGTGCTGGCTGAGGTCTCCATCGCGTGAAGGGCATTCGATAAGAGGTTCACGAATGCCTGCACGAGCTCTGTCGGGTCTCCCATCACGTCTGGCGTTTCTTGCATGTCCAGGACCAGCTTCGCCTGATGTCGTCGCTCGAATTCCGTGGCCGCAAGCGCAGCCTCCAGGGCCGTTTGGACCGAGGTCGCCACGGTCTGGCGGGCATCAATACGGCTCAACTGACGCATGGGCTGAATGATGTGTTTGATGCGTTCGGTCCCGTCCGCGATACCGCCCAGGAGGTCAACGATTCGAGCACGTATGTCGTCGGGAAGATCCTCAAGTTCCTCTTTCAAGAGGTCGACGTTCATCGAAACGTAGGCCAGAGGGTTGTTGACCTCGTGGGCAATCCCGGCCGCAAGTGTCCCCACTGAGGCCATTCTCTCGGCGATACGCAGCCGTTGGTCCATGGTCGCGCGAGATGTTTCGTCGCGGACCACGACGACGGATTCACGTCCACCCAATAGCGGATGGGATCGCACCGACATATGGCGTGGCTCGCCGTTCATAGAGGGCGAGTTTACGAAGTCCTCAAACGGCTCTCCGTTCTTCACAGCTTCAAAAAAGCTCTCAAAGAAACCAGACAGCTCACTGTTTTGATTGGCGGGGGTCGTTGGTGCGGCGTCCAAAAGCGACATGCCCACCATGTTCGTGAGCAACGCCGACTCTTCGACATCGCTTCCGGGTTTCACATCCAGAATGCAGAGCTGCTGGTCGAGGCGGAAAATGAGCTCAGGTTGCGCCCGTAGCATCGCTGACATTGTGGCTTCGCTACGCTCCAAATTTGCGTGCGCGTGACTTTCGTCAGTCACGTCGATTCCGACCAGCAAATCCGCCTCAACGCCCTGAAATTCCAACCCGCGAACGATTCGCGCAGACAGGACAATGGGGGCGTTTGAATCGGGAGTGATGAGTCTGAGACTCGAGGCCTCCTGTACGTCGCCTTCCAAGAGCCCGTTGAGAACTCGTTGGTCTTTCTCGGCGAAGAGCTCAAAAACATTGGTCTTTCCAGTGACAATATTTCTGCGTGAGAGCTTTTCATAGGTCGTGTTGGCGTAGACGACTTGTTCGTCCCGGACCGCGAGTACCACAACGGGCATGCCGTCCAAGAGGTTTCGGAACGATTCCGTGACCCCGTGCATTTTGCCAAACGCGTGGTCGAGTTCGGTCTGGAGTCGCAAACGTTCGGACTCCACGGATTTGAAGCCGGGGAGAAGCTTTTTCCACCAAGACACAGCGTGCTTTTTGTGAAGGTGGACGAGGACCGTGGCGCTCCTGGCATCGAGGTGCAGAATCTCAGTATTCGATCGAGGCAGTCCGATAAACTCGGGCACGAGGGGCATCGTCCCACAAAAGAGGATGAACCAGCCCAATGACTCCGCAAATCCTGGCTTGAGCTCCGCCGTCAGAAGCAGGTCCGAATCGCCAACCTCTTTGAGCGTGAAATTCATGCTGCGGAAAAGATCGGGGACAACCCAACGAAATCCGACTCGGTAAAAGGATGCTTCATCAACAAAGACGCCTGCCACTCGCGCCAGATATCCGCTGTAGCTGTCGTTGACGGTAAATTTCGCTGTTGCCAGGACTTCTTCCTGTGTTTCGAAGAGGTCGTTGAATCGGTCGCAAACAATGGACCAAACATCCCATGACATTCGATTCGATGGGGTCTCCAAGAAGTCTCTTGTCAGAGGTAATCCATCGAGCAGTTCGTCGATATTGCAGAGCCCCGCTTTCTCCGCTTCGACAAAAAAACTGTATGTCCGGCATGAAATTTCGGTCATTTCGACCTGTTCTGGGGAAGGTCAGGTTAGATCCTGGTGGGGGAGAGAGAGCGGCGGCTTGGACATCATAGGCGCTATCGTCACGAAAATCAGATGAATTTAGAAAAACGACATATTCATTTTTCGGGCTCGGGGTCGACGCGGTTGACGTCTTCGAGATCGAAGGTGGGTTGCCGATTAGGATCGCAAGTTGGTGGTGGTCCAAACCCGTCGGCGTTGAACTCGTACTCCAACTCGCCGCTTCCCCCTTCTTTGAGCTTGGCCTTGATGCCGACCTTGTGGGTGCCTTTGCGGGCCGGCGAACAGTACGAGAGCAGGTAGAAGCGCTTGGACTGTTTCTCGATGCGGTCGGCGACCTTAGCAAAAGCTTTTGAGATTTCGTCGGATTCGCGGCCGATGATGGTTTCGTCGCGCCCGATTTGGTCGAGTTGGGCGTTCTCCATTTCCTTTTCGTCGCCGATGCCGATCGCGATGAGTTCGAAGTCCTTGTAATCGTCCTTCTTGATTTCCTCGAGCATCTCTTCGCGCGTGACGCGTGCGGCGCGGTCAGCACCGTCTGAGAAAACCACGAGCGTTCCGAATTTGAGGGGCTTCTTTTCTTTGTCGAGCGATTTCCGAAGGGTCGTCAGTCCTTCGACCACGCCGCCATGAAGGTTGGTGGAGTTGTCCTTTGGAATCCAGTTGCGCAAGCCTTCAAGGCCGCCGGCAACATCGCCCTGGCTGGAGGTGAAGGGCACGACGGAGTGGATTTTGGTGGAGCCGTCAAAGGCATAAACTCCAACTTTTTGAGATTGGCCGACCTTTTCACTGAAGATCTTGGCGGCATCGACGATCAGTTCGATCTGGCCCGACATGGTCGTGCTCCCACTGACGTCGAGCAGCAACATCGTGTACATCACAGCCGCAACTTCAGGGTTTTGAATGACCTGTTGGCTTTCGTATTTCGAGACGAGGCCGTCGTCTTCATAAATCTCAAAATCTTCCGCTTGAAGACCCGTGACGGGCTCCTCGCCGTCCTGAACGGTGAAAAATACCCAGACGTTATTGGGTTTTTTTTGTTCCGAGTTGATGCGGGTCATCTTTACGCTGCCGCCGCACGCGGACAAAACAAGGGTGGCGCAGATCAGAATCATGCGAATGAACATATGGTTTCCTAGAGTTGATTGGGCGCACTATCGCAGGCCCAGCGCGACTCAGCAAGCGACTGAATGGTCAATCAGTTCACAAATTGGCTGAAAAAATCCCACATGGCCTGGCTGCCGAAGTTCGGCCAGAT
The DNA here is from genome assembly GCA_041554035.1 of Allomicrovenator sp. Lineage (GTDB taxonomy): Bacteria > Myxococcota_A > Bradymonadia > Bradymonadales > Bradymonadaceae > JBFFMO01. The sequence continues at coordinate 5,269 of JBFFMO010000255.1, forward strand.
ATGGCCGTCGGGGTGTTGGCAGTAGTGCACGGGGCTGGTTGCATCGCATGAATCGTAGGCGGTGCATGGCGCGGGGTCGGTCGCGGTTGCGGTTGTGTCACAGCCGCCGAGGTCGCGAAAGAAGTCTCGGAATTGCTCACGGCCCGCCACAAGTTCCTGGGTTCCGATGGTGATCCATGCCGCGGGTTTTCCGACACAATCTGCTTCGTCAAAGTAGATGACCGAGCCGCCCACGGCCATGGCTCGGATGTCGGTGCGTCGGCAGCCAAGCACGCCCGAAAACGACCCGCCTCCGCTGAATCCCATCGTAAAAATGGCGCTCTCGTTCACGCAAAGATTTTCTTTAGCCTGAGTCAGGATGGTGTCGAAATACAGTAATTCCGACTCAATCCGAGCGGGCCAGGTGGAGGCGTCGGCGTTGTAGTCACGCCACTGACCGTCGATCGCTTCGGCGACGATCAGGATAGCGTCATCTTTGAGGACTTCCCGGATATTCCGATCTCCGCTGGTGCCATCCCAGTAGCTCGTGTTGCCGCCGTTGCCATGCAGGGCGAACACGACAGGCCACGCCTTGTCTGCGGTGTAGTTCTGCGGCAATCGCATGATGAATTTTCGAGACAATCCTTCGAGCATGAAGGTGTTTTCACCTTCGGGAATGCCCGCGCCGTCGATACAGCCTGCACTTCCGATCGGTGTGATGGCCATGTCGAGACTCATGTCGACGTCGGCGTCGACTTCAGAATTTGTGTCGTCTCCGACATCGGGGGTCGTCGTGGTGGTCGCATCGTTTCCCAGATCGACCTGCATTGACGCATCGGTCGAGGTATCGACGATTCCGGTGTCGCCTGTCGTCGGCGCGTTCAGGGAGCCTTCGGTGCAAGCCGAGGTCATCAGTAGAATCGATAACAAAAATATGATGTGCATAATGAATCTCCGTCGCCGTAGTGTAACGCACACTGAAAGTTAGGGTACTCGGTTTTAGGGTTTCGGGTGGTCGGTTTTCGGTTTCGGGTCTCAGGTCTCAGGTCTCAGGTCTCAGGTCTCAGGTCTCA
>JBFFMO010000256.1:0-6308 GCA_041554035.1 Allomicrovenator sp.
AAGAACGGGGGCGAGCGAAATCTCCAACTCGTCGACGGCACCCAAGTTCAGATATTGCTGAATCAAATTAGCCCCGCCCGAGATACGAATATCGCGGTCGCCAGCGGCCTCGCGCGCAAGTTCAAGCGCCCGCTCCGGGCCGTCATTCACAAAAAAGAAGGTGGTTCCGCCAGGCCTGACCCACGGCTCCCGCTTTTCGTGTGTGAGGACAAAGACCGGCGTGTGGAAAGGCGCTTCGTCCGGCCACGAACGCTCACCTGCGTCGAACATTCGTTTGCCCATGATGTTGGCACCTGCGCGTTGCATCGTGTGGCGCACCATATCGTTCACCGGGCCGGTCTCCCCACCTTCACCAAACTGGAGGGTTTCCCGAAAATATTGCTGGTTTAATATCCAGCCCATCAGCGCACCCCATTTGGCGCCCCAATTCTTGTATTCGGGATTCTCCCAATTCTCGAGCGTCATGCCTTCCGGCGCCATGTAGCCATCGAGGCTAAGTCCGATATTCACAAATACTTTGCTCATGTCGTGCTCCTATTGCTGCCATCATTGATGAAAAAGCGCGGTCTTGAGCCGCCGCGATCTCGAAGAGGTCCTGGTCGGGCAAGTTGTCGTTTTTATTGACGTTCGTCGGCGCCGATATCCGGTGCACCCAGCGTATGCGGCTCGCCGTCGATATCCAAACCAGCCTCGGTCACGGACTCGCCCTTATCGATGGCGGCCGTCGCGCCGGCCGTTAGGTGAAGGTCGCCGGATGCGGCATCCACAAATATGCTCAGCTCGGCCCCTTCGATATTGCTCGAAAGCTCGCCGACCGCGCCGTTTCGTTTGGTGATGCGTCGGGTTATATTATTGCGAATCTCGGCCTTCGTGTTCGCAAAGCGATAGTCGATCGACGAGAAAAATCCGTTCGCATCGGGTGATGAAACAACGGTGTTGTGGAACACCCGGACGCCGTGTGCCTGGGCGAGCTCGATGCCGGTGTCGTAGAAGTCGATGTCGGCGTAGATGAAGTTGTTGCGGATGATGCCGTCGTAATGGCCGATATAGCCCACAACATCAGGGTAGGGCGCGTCGGCGTAATCACGTGTGCGGCCGTTCTCGACGAGGCCAAAGCCGATGCCTCGGGCACAGTTGATGATCGTGTTTTGCTCAACGAGCGTGTCGCGCGACGCTGACCAGAAGTGCACGGCGTGTTCGGCGAGTCCTTCACCGGCGCAGTAGATGCCCTCGAAGTGATTGTCGTGAATCTTCCAGCCGCGTGCCTGATGGCCGTCGATGCCGCCCGTGTAACAGCCGCCGGTGGCTCGCTCAACATTTGGTCGGCCAGCATCCGTCATCATAAATGTCGAACATGAGACCTCGCCGTCATCGACCCAATTGGCCTCACCACCGTCGGCATTAATCTTGATGAATTGCTCACCACCATCGATCAATCGCACATCGTAGATTCGCGTGCCTTTGATGGTGCTGCCCTGCGGTGTCGCGTGAATCAGATGGTCGACGGCATGGGTGATCGTCAAGTGGGCGACCGTGACGTTATTGGCGTGGATGGTGACGACCTCGTTGGTCGCGTATCCGCCGTCCAGAATCACGGCGCTGGCATCACCCGAAGCGCCACGCAAGGTCAGGCCGTCAGCGCGCAATTGAACGCGGCTCGCCGCGTCCCCACCGTTGAGCATATAGGTTCCATCGGCGAGGAGGAGCGTTGTCCCAGGTGCCGCATTCGCAGCGATCATGCGCAGATTATCGCCAGGCGAAACGTCGATCGTTGGTCCTTGCACGGGAAGCTCGGCGCAGCGTGCGGTTGGGGTCGTGCCCATATCCGTGGTGGTCGTCATGTCGGGCGCGCCGCCGTCGGGCAGGACGGTTGCGTCTTGACCGAGATCAAGCGTCGTACCCGTATCCACAGTAGTTCCGCTGTCTTGCCCGTTATTGGCCGAGCCGTTATCGGCATCGCTGCTGCAGGCGGCGAGTGCGAGAGTCAGAAATAGGAATAGGGTACGGGACATCGAGGACCTTTTAATTTGGAGATACAGCAAGCATGATTGCTCCTAGATCTACCAAAAAGTCCGTGAGACGTCGTGGCAAAGAGATCAGCAGTTTTTGGCAGCATCGGCCGCCTAAGCAGGATGCGCACGAATTTTCACGGGCTTAAAAATGTTTCAGCAAAACAGGAGCGGGAACCAATGAAGCTGAATGAACTCGAGAAGACGGTTCTGCGTTTCATGTTTGAAGCATGTGGTGTTTTAAATCCCTCAATCTCGGAGATTTTAGACCAAGATTTTGAGATGGAACGCGAAATGTCGATGATTGGTTTTTTGACGGACATTCAACCCACACAAATGCTCAAGCTTTGGAATGATGGTGTGGTGATAAGGTGGGGTGATGTTGGTGCATATCTGAACAAGGAACGGTTGGATACTGCTTACGTGATTTTTGTGGACGACGGCTTTCTAACAGGAATCGAGGGCGTCACTTATGGTGAAAATTGGCCCGATGTGATCAATAAGATTGAGGTTTATAAGGCGATCTACGGCAAATCCGAAGGCGTAGATTAGGTCCGCCATACGCTAGGGAGACTAGGCTCAGGCCCAGAATTAACGTGAGGAAAAGCCATCCAACACGTCACTAAGATGACGGGGGTTTACGGAGTCAGTTAGTCGCCAACCACGCGAGTCCAGCCGTACGAGCCGTCCAAATGAGAGTGCGGAGCCAATTGCTGCGCACGAGCCGTTGAATGACCTCCAAATTGTGTCCATCGCGGCCGAGCCGATTATGCAGCGGTATCTGAATGAAAGCGGTCGAAAGCCAGACTAAGCCAGTGAGCGCGGCCAAGACCCAAGAACGAAAGTGTGGTTCGCAACATAGGGCCTTCAAATCTAGGCAGGCGCACAAAGGCGATTCGCTTGAGCGTGCGTTGTTTTTGTAAGGGTATACGAATGAGGTTTGGGCGAATACGAATTTCCGACCAAGTAGTCGACAGCGTGCGTAAGAGCGGGGATACTCCAAGGGTTGAGTCTGATGTTTTCGGGATGAACATGCAGTCAATTGGTTCCGAGATGAGCCCCGAATCTTTACGCGCACGTGCGCTGCAGCGATTGCTTGATGTCATCAGTGATGACGGAATGAGCTTTCAGCTGCGCGTGCATGACGATGGCCTGTATTACTCTGGGGTATGCGTAAGTTCAGATATGGCTGAGTGCATGCGCCGATTCGAGGGCCGCCCGCATCTTATTGGGAGTATGACCCCTACCGATTGGTCGGCTTCAGTGGTGCGTTCACCGGATGGCAGGCCGAGTACTGGCTTTCGCCGCTTTGGAGAAGATCTCTCCTTGAAGTCCCTACGGGAAAGCCAAGTTTGGCGAGAGTTCTACGAGCCGATGGAGGTCACCGATCAACTTCGCACGATGTTGTATGCAGAAGGGGAGTTGATCGGCTACGTCGCCATAATTCGGAGAGGAGGGGAGCAGTTCACAACCGATGAACAGTCTCTGGCGAACGCCTTGATTCCGAAGGTCTATGAAGACCTTCAACTCGCATGGAGTGTTGAACGGACGCTTCGCGACGACGACACGATGCACCTCGTTTTGGACGAGCGGTGGAATGTGGTTTACGCGAGCCCATCGGCAAGCATCTGGCTGACGCCGCGGCGCCGCGACATGTTGCGAGTCTTAGGTCAGTCGACCGAGCGCCGTCTTATCGACGGAATGCTTGTCGCCACGACCCAACTTGACTCAAGCTCTGGCGGCCTCTCCTACGCGAGTCTCACGATGACATCCCTCGTTCGCCATGCGCGCTTCAGCGAACTCTCGGCACAGCAGCAACGTATCGTAGAACTCGCCACAAAGGGTTTTACGACCGAGGAGATTGGGCGGACGATTCATGTCAGTCCTGCAACAGTGAAGTACCACCTGTGTGTGGCCTTCAATTGCCTTGGGGTGCGCTCCCGTGCAGCACTGGCCAATCTAGACGGTATTGTGCGTTAACGTGACGGAGTATCAAATGAACCTACACGTGGAAACTTTTGGCGCCGACGGTTCCCCCAAGCTTCTCATGCTCCACGGGTCCGGTGCACCACCCCAATCACTGCACACTTTGGCGTTGGCCCTCGCGGACGACTACTTCGTGATTTTGCCGCATCGGAATGGGTATGGGCGCACGGGCATTCACGAGTACGACCCGCAGGCCGAACTCAACGCCTTGCTCCATCTGGTGGGCGACTCGGCGATCGTGATCGGCCACTCATTTGGCGCGTTTCGCGCCTTCCAGCTCGCGGCACTTGCACCGGAACGGATCTCGTTGGTGATCGGTATTGGACCCATTGCCGGCCTGCCCGAGGAGGCCCGCCAAGGGGTGGAAGGGCTCGCGGCTTTGCTACGCACCCAGGCAGACGTTACCGAAGCCATCGCGGCGACTTGGCTGACGCCGCTCTACCTGGTCGATCACCCAGATATACTGGAGACGTTGGACGCATGGTTTGCGGAAATTGATCGTGAGATTGCCATTTATGAAAATTTCGAGTTTTTGGACCAAGGCGCCACTCTGCGGGCGTTTGTGACCTCGGAGGTGCCGGCCAAGTTATATGTAGGCGATATAGATCTCGCGACGCCGCCTGTGCTCGCACAGTTGATCGCCACACATGCTCGCAATGCAACGGTGGACGTGGTGGGGGAGATGGGTCATTTGCCGATGATTGAAGATTTCGCGGGTTCGGTGACTTGGATCCGGAAAGCGTTGGGATCGTAGGTGCCCATCCATGCTTTGCTGGCCTCGCTGAGACAAGATGCTCAGGCCGACGCCGCTGTCTTTTTGCGATTTGGTCAACACAGGGGTGAAGTGATGCTCCGCGACGTTCGCGTCCATGGTGAGTCCTTGCACTGGCCGCTGACTTATGAGGACGCCGTACCTGCCGGTTTTGACCACGACAGCTCCGACGATGCGCTGTCAATGCGCGAGGGACAGTGGTGCTTGCAGGCTCCAGCACAGCGCCATTTCAACCGTTTTTCTTGGCTCGACGAAGACATTGCACTGCGTGCGCCTTGGATCCGTTCTGACGCACACCGCCGCCTCTACGAGCCGAACGGCTTTACTGACCAATACCGTGCGATGCTCGTCGACCGTGGTGAGGTGACAGGTTGGGTCGCACTGCTGTGGAAACAGGCTCCTCGGCAAAGAGCGCAAATCGCCTCGGTGGCCGCCAAATACCTGAAGGATATTCAGCGAATTGCACTCGATATCCACGACCAACCCCAAGCTTCGCACCGATTCTTACTCAACGAACATGGAGGTTCCCTCGGCCACAACACCGAACTTCCCACATTCTTCGATGCCAACTCACTGCGTGAGGTCCACCTGCGCTGCCAGTCGATGCAAGACGCGGGCGAGACCGTTGGCTTCTTTAAAGGATACACGTTGCGCACGGTCCCGATGAACGGCGAGAGGGGGCTGAACGCCACGCTTGTTTTGGTCGAGCCGCTCGAACCCGTCGTGGTCGATATGCGTATGGCATTAACCTCGATACAGCGTCGCGTCGCCGAGCTCGTCGCCGAAGGCCGTTCTAACAAACAGACTGCCCAAATCCTCGACATCTCCGTCAATACGGTCAAATACCACCTCGGAAAGATCTATCCCATCGTCGGTGCCACAAACCGAGTCGAGCTCGCATGGTTCTTCGGCGCACGTCACTAAACTGGCCGATCGGGTAGTGGAGAAAAGCCACCAAGTCGTCAAACTGAACCCTGTAAAACATTTGAAGGGCGGGGTGTTATGACGCACGCAAGTTCACAGCGTAATAGGTCGGTCGCTGACGAGAAAACGCCGGCATCCATGTTCTTCGTTTTGTCGCCTAGCATGGAGGTTACCCATGCCTCCGAAGGCGGAGATTCGTGGTTGACAAGCTTCAGACGACGTTTGCTAGAGGGACTGCTGGTTCGTGTGAGCTCAGCAGCGTCGGAGCAAGGCATTCGCACGACTTGGGATGGTTTTGAAGTTCACGCGCGGTTCCTCGGTGCCACCGGTGCCGAGCAGCAGAAATGGGGCTGCTATGTTGTGACCGTGGAAACGGTTCAAACCGATACTCGCCTTGTATTATTAACTCCCAGGGAACGTCAGGTTGCAGAATATGCCACCTATGGATCCACAAATTCTGAGATTGCCCAGGGGCTTGGCATTGGGATGGAGACGGTGAAGACGCATCTCAAACAGATTTTTCTCAAACTTGAGGTTTGTAATCGCGTTGAATTGGCGCGGTTTTTTGGCGGCGCGTTCGCATAAATGACTTTGAAGCTGCAAAAGCGGGAAGTTCT
>JBFFMO010000257.1:0-6269 GCA_041554035.1 Allomicrovenator sp.
CGCCTTAAACCAACGCTCATCAAAAAGCCGGACTTCGATCTCCGTGGCATCGGCCACGACATGATAATTGGTGATGACCATGCCGTCAGAGCCAATAATAAAGCCGCTGCCAAGGCTCTGCTCAAGCCGCTCCTGCGGAACAAGCCGGTGTTCGACCCCCACCATTTTTTTGACCGCCGTGACCCGTTTTCGCGTGTAGATGTTGACCACGGCCGGACGCGTGCGCTCGACGATATCCGCAAAGGTAGACGGAATCATGATCACTGGCGCTTGGGCGGCCAAATCAGAAGGAGCCCCGGCAGCGTCACTCGTCTTGATGCCCGACACTTCAGGTGTGCGATCGACAGGTGCAGATTCGCATCCAATGATTCCCAGCCCCAAAATGATGAACACACGCTTCATTGCGCTTTCAAAGACTCGACGTACGCCATCTGCAACTCGTAGATCAGCCCGACAAGCAGACGATCTTCCTCCGGATGCAGATTATTCTGAGTCTTATCGCGCATCATCTCAAGGATATCGATGATCTGGCGAGCGGCCGGAAGATCCGGTTCGTTGTCGCCAAATGCTGGGTCTTGGATCTTTCCAAGACTCACATAGGCGCTGGTACCAAGGCTCATAATGAAGTCCCCAAACTCAAGTTTGGGTCCCGTCGCCTCGGCATTTGGAAGATGAACCCCGGCGTTATCGCCAAGTGGCGTCGATTTGAGTCCGTCTGAATTTTTTTTCTCGTCACTCATGCGACACCCCTTTTGGTTCTACTCTTCCTCTTCAAGCACGCCTTCTTCGAATTGTGCTTCCATCACCGAACTTTTTTCCACGACATCAGCCAATGCTTCGAGGTGCTTGGCGTACTCTGCGCGAGTAATCGCGCCGCTGTCGAATTGACGCTCAAGGGTGCGGACATCGAACTTTCTATCTTCACTCAACATAAGAACTCCTTTCAATGCGCGTCCACGTGGGTGGGAACTCGCTCTCGTGAAGCGTAATATAGGGAGTCAGCCGCGCAAGGCAAGGCGGATGCGACTCTCGCACTTGAGTCTGAGTCAACTCTGACTATTATGCCCTGCAGATTCGAGAACACAGGACAGATATGAATTACCTTCTTCCTCTAGCAAAAACGCGCGTCCGTTGGGGCTTTGCGGCTCTTCTGGTGATGACGCTCATCTCCTTTACATCGGTTGCCTCGGCCACTGTCATGAGATTCGCAGACCTCGTTATGTTGGTCGAAATTTCAGACACCATCGTGCAAGGCAAGGTTGTCAAAGAGACTTTTCTGAAGGAACAGGGCAGTGACGATGTCGTCACACGCACTGAAATCGAGGTTTCTCGAACTTTCTTGGGCAAGACCCAGAAAAAGATCATTTTCCAACAATGGGGCGGCATCATGGACGGAAAGACTTCCGGTGTTCCAGGTGACGCACGTTTTGAAGTCGGCGAAGAAGTGGTCCTCTTTCTGCACACCGCGAAAAAGGAACCAGGTCTCTTTCTGTCTGCGATGGGTCAATCGAAGTATCGGGTGATCCGCGAGGGCAAGAACGTCAACGTGTTTCGAAGCCTCGCCGACATGTCTTTCCTTGTCGAAGGCGTGGCGCCAACCAAGCTTGAGGCCAAGAAGGATGAAACACTTGGTTACGATTCATTCACGGCCGAGCTCGAATCTCTGATCGCTGCGATCAAAGGAGATTCGAAATGAAAAACTCAAAAATTTTCGCATTCCTCTTCGCTCTGATCGGTTTGGGCATTTCGTCGAACGCCAGTGCCTACCAATACCTCTACACCTGCGGACCGACCTGGAAGAACCTGCCCGTTACGTATTATATCAACCAGAATGGGTCGGCAGACATGTCGCTCTCGACGCTGGAACAGGTCATTGATGCCAGCTACACCGCTTGGGAGACTCCGTGCTGTTCGAAATTCCGAGCGCAATATGGCGGAACGACTGCAAGCACGGCCATCAACAACAACAACAAGATCGTGTTGTCGTGGCAGGAAAGTGGCTGGGATCCGCAATTCGACAGCGTGAATGTCACGATCGGCGTCACCCTGACCTCGGTCTGGAACGATTGCACGATTGCCGACGCGCCGATCCTGTTCAACGGAGTCGGGTTCAACTTCGCCAATAACGGCAACGGAACAGACCTTCAGTCGATCGCAACGCACGAGATCGGTCACATGTTGGGCCTTTCACACAGCCCAATCCAACAGGCCACCATGTATGCGGCTTACATTGGGGGTACCGGTGCCCGGTCGTTGCACGCTGACGACATTGATGGCGTTTGCTCGCTCTACACAAAATCCTGCACATGCATTACCAGCAACGACTGTGTTCAAGGCGACATCTGCCAAAACGGCGTGTGCCGCGAGGTCGCATGCACCGCCAACACTCAGTGTCAGGCCGGCTTGGTTTGCAACGTCCCCACGGGTGATTGCGTTATTCCTCCCTGCACAACCGACGCTTCATGTGGCGATGGCTTTTATTGCGACACCGACACCGTATGTAAAACCAAATGTCCGGTTTGCCGTGACTGCACCAGTAACAACGACTGCGGGTCCAATGCCGTGTGCACTCAATCGGGCAAATGTGTCACCTTCTGCCAGCAAGGTGGCCTGTGCCCTGGCGACTCGGAGTGTTTCAACGCTGATGGCTCGTTTATCTGTTTAAACAGCAACGCGGGCTCCGTCGGAATTTGTCCTGAAGGTTATGCCTGCATCGACAACAGCCCACCGCCGGGTTGCACGACCAACGCGCAGTGCACGGCAGCACAGATTTGCCAAAATAATGTCTGCATTCCAACGCCGGTCGCCTGCACGGCCACGAGCTGCCCGACCAACGAATCCTGCATCAACGGGGTTTGCGTCGTGGATGCGCCGACCAATAACAACGCCAATAATGCCACGAATAACGGCACCAACAACGCCACAACTACGGCGTCAAATAACGGCAACAATACGGTGCTGCCGACCAACAACTCGACCGGAACCAACGGCGAAAAGGACCCGGATGTGATCGTGTTCTTGGATCAGGGAAGCGCAAGCGAAGGATGCAGCAGCGCTGCCAGTCAGCCGATGAGCCTCTGGCCCATGCTTTTGGCACTCGGTCTTATTCTGCGCCGACGACGCTAGATCAGCGGCGGTGTCGAACGTTCATGACACCGCCTTCCACCCATTCCAATTCCGGGGAATCGCCTGGCTGCAGTTCAAAAAAGCTCAGCTCAGGCTGAGCTCTGATCCGCCATGGCCATGAGGCCGACCCCAATCCACGGCTGATATAGAGCATCGAACCGCCCAAACGATAGGGCCCCGCAAAAAGCTGGGTTCCAAATCGTTCTGCCAAGGCATTGGTCACCCGCGGGATATTGAATTGAAATCCGTGGGTATGACCGCTCAAGATCAAATCCGCGCCCGCATCAGCGCACTCCCAGGCGATCGCTGGCACATGGTTGAGGGTGAGCCGGAAGAACTCGGGGTCGATGCCCTCAAAGGCTTTAGAAACGTCGGCATGCCCCGTGACCGAGTCGTCCACACCCACCACATTGATCTTCGTGCCGTTCCAATCGAGCAACTCGTTTTCGTTGGTCAATAACCGGATCCCTGTGTTCTCGAACGCCCGATGCGACCATTCTGTGCTCGCCCAATGGTCGTGATTACCAAGCACAGCGTACGTCGGAGCATCGAAATGACTCAGCGCTTCGATGCACGGATCGAGGTCAAGTTTGCTGTATCCGACATAATCGCCGGTCAGAGCCACGATTGCGGGCTCACGTTCATTTACAAATTCGACAAGTTGTCTGAGGTGCCTAGCTTTCACCCATCGACCCATATGAGGGTCGGTCACCTGAGCGATACGCATTCCTTTTAGGTCAGCGTTTACGCGAGGATGCCTCAAGATAAATCCATTTACCTCAACTTCTTTAAGCGGATTAATCATCGCGATCCAACGTCTAGAAAAAAATATAGTGTCATTCTTGCTCTCTCTTGTGCTCCTGCATGGTTGCCTTTGGCAACAGATTCTGGAAGCCTCTTCGACCTCTTTGCACTGAGGCGCATGCCATGTCGTTCAATCCGGCAAACCCGCTCATCGTACAATCTGACCGAACCATCCTTCTCGAAACCGCGAATTCGCGGTTCGAAGAAGCACGCGACCGACTTTCGTTGTTCGCAGAACTGATGAAATCGCCAGAACATGTACATACTTACCGTGTTTCTCCGCTTTCGTTGTGGAACGCCGCCGCGCTGGGTCACACCCCAGCCGAGATCAAATCTTGGCTGGATGACCTCACGAAGTACCCGTTGCCGTCCAACCTTTTGGTGGACATCGACGACTTCATGGCTCGTTACGGGCGTATTCGCCTGGTACGTGACGGCGAGCGCCTGTTCCTCGAAAGTTCGGACTATACCCTTCTTCACGAAATTTCCCGACAGAAGTTGGTGATCCCACATATCATCGGTGAGCCCTATAACGGGCGCATCGAGGCCAAAGTTCAAGAACGTGGTCTGCTCAAACACGCGATGATCCGTGTGGGATTCCCTGTGGAAGACCTCGCCGGCTATTCCGTGGGCGATCCCCTTGAACTCGCCATCCGAAGTCCTACCTTGGAAAACCAGCCCTTCGGACTTCGTGATTATCAAAACGAAGCCGTGGGCGCGTTTTGGGCAGGCGGCAGCGAGCGCGGTGGCAGCGGCACGGTCGTGCTGCCTTGCGGCGCGGGTAAGACCATCGTCGGAATCGGCGCCATGGACGCCGCTCAAACCCATACGCTCATCTTGACCACCAACGTCACGGCGTTGCGACAGTGGCGAGACGAAATCTTGGACAAGACCGATCTCGATCCCGATCAAGTCGGTGAGTATTCGGGTGACCGAAAAGAGATCAAACCCGTCACGATCACGACCTACCAGATCTTGACCTATCGACAGACCAAGACCTCGCCGTTCAAACACTTCAGTATTTTCGATGATAATAACTGGGGACTGATCATTTACGACGAAGTTCATCTTCTGCCCGCCCCGGTTTTCCGAGCCGTGGCCAATTTGCAGAGCAAACGTCGTCTGGGACTGACCGCAACGCTCGTTCGCGAGGACGGCAAAGAAGAGGAAGTCTTCTCGTTGATCGGCCCCAAGAAATACGATGTTCCGTGGCGAGTGCTTGAGAAGCGTGGATTCATCGCAACCGCGACCTGCACGGAAGTGCGCGTTTCGTTCATCGATGAAGACCTTCGCCTTGAATACGCGATCGCCGACGCCCGCAATAAATTCAGGATTGCGGCAACGAATATCAAGAAGCTCGATATCCTCGAAGTCCTGCTCGAACGGCATAAGTCCGACCAGGTTCTTGTGATCGGTCAGTATCTGGAACAACTTGCTCAGATTGCCGAACGTCTTCAGGCGCCCGTCATCACGGGGCAAACCCCGCAAGGGCAGCGAGATGTGCTTTACGAGGCATTTCGTAAGCGCGAAATCCCCGTGCTTGTCGTGTCCAAAGTTGCCAACTTTGCCGTCGACTTGCCTGACGCCAACGTGGCGATCCAGGTCAGCGGAACCTTTGGTTCGAGACAAGAGGAAGCCCAGCGTTTGGGCCGAATTCTGCGACCCAAGAAAGACTCGAACGTCGCGTCGTTCTACTCGATCGTCACCCGGGACACGGCAGAGCAGGAGCTTGCGAGCAAACGACAACTGTTTTTGACCGAACAGGGCTACCGATACCTTATCGAAACGTTCGAAAATTGAGGCCCTTGAAAATCACCCCCCGTCTGGCATCATGTTGCCTGCGTCATTTCGGTTTGTAACAAGGCGCCCGCATGTCCATCGACGCCACACCAACCAGCGAAAACCTCGAATCGCCTCCACTTGTGCTCGCACCAGGGGTCGTGCTTTGTGATCGCTTTCGGCTCGATCGTGTCATCGCCTCGGGCGGATACGGTGACGTGTGGAGTGCCTTTGATTTGGAGAACGACGACCGCAGGGTCGCCGCCAAGATCCTGAGGAATGATGCGGGAAACAACGATCCCAGCGCCATCGCACGCATGCGAATGGAAGCCGAGATCTTGGAGCGGCTTCGGCATCCCAATATCGTCCAGGTTTTTGGCTTTTTCGAGAGCCCCTACGGCCATTTCATCGCCATGGAATTGCTGGACGGAATGGCCATCGATCAGGCCATCCAAACAGACGGCCCAGCCACACACGAGCGGGTTCTGGTGTGCACGCGCCAGATCCTCTCGGCTCTCGAAGCCGCGCACAGCGTGGGGGTGATTCACCGGGACCTGAAA
>JBFFMO010000258.1:0-6240 GCA_041554035.1 Allomicrovenator sp.
ACGGAAGTTCGAAGCGCAGGCCTGTCGTTTCGAACATCTCGACGGCACGATTTAGAGTCTCTTCGGCCTGATCGACGTCGCCGTCACAGGCCTCAATGAACGCTTCGTGCATCTCGACGACAGTCTTGGGGATGCCCTCGACGTCAAAAACTTCGCGAGCTTTGTGGAAACAAGCTCGGGCAGGTTCCCAATGTTCCGCCAAGATCTCAAGCAGGCCTTCGAGCAGCAATGCGCGCCATTGGGCGCTGGTCGATCCAAGGGACGCCGCATCGGCCCCCGCCTGTTTCAAGAGTTCACGTGCTTCGTCGTAACGACCATGACCGAGCATCGAGCAGCCGAGCTCGCTACGCGCTTTGACCAGATCTCGATCGCGGTTGAGCGTTTCGTAGATTTCAACGGCCCGCGCACAGGCTTCGATCGCGCCGCCCACGTCGTTGGCGCGTCGCCGAGTGATGCCGAGCGAGACCAGCAGTCGGGCGAGTTCTTCGGGCTGGTCGTCTTCGAGCGCGCCGAGTGCTTTTTCGTAATCGACCAGAGCCTCAGCGGGTTTTCCAAGATGCGAGTACACGTTCGCACGTTGCGTGAGAGCACGGCCCAGCTCGGTTTTCCATCCGCTTTTTTCAGCGGTTTCAGCCACCTCGGCCGCGATCGACATGACCTTGTCGACATTGCCGCTGATGAGCTCCACGTCACCACGAATCAGCTTGCCCTGCGCCTGTGCCCGGCCGGTATCCCCGTGCACGTTCTCGATCGCGCCCTCGAGCAGCGCAAGGAGCTCCCGCGCTTCCGCGACCGATTCTTCGACGGCCAGATCGGCGGCAATGAGCAATGGATTGATGGCTTCCTGAAACGCATGAGCACCAAGCAGATGGCGAGCACGCCTTGCAGCGATACCACCAGCGTAGTCATCGTAGCGTTCGGCGAGCATTTCGGCGCATCGACGGTGGTGTTCTTTGGCTCGGCCACCGTCTTCTGCGCGTCGTTCAAGACTTTCGCGAAAAAGGCTCGTCGAGAAGTACCAACCGTCTTCGGTGCGCTCCACGTAACCGCCAAACGCCAGTGCGCGCATGATTTCGTCGAAGATTTGTTCGTCGAACCCAAGCGCAGCGATCTCGGCATCCGTGACTTCGTTGCCCAGCAAAGCGGCGATCTCGACCATCTCTGGGGCTTTGGGCGTCTGGTGGACAAAGCCATCCATGATGCGCTCAAAATCGCGGGCGAGCAGCACGTGGACATCGTCGGGCACGCTGGCCGCGTCGGACGAAAGCACCAGTCCGTCGTGTGAAGGAACAAGCGCGGCACTTGCGACCCAGGACCGCACGAGCTGCGTCGCGAAAAGTGGGTTTCCTCCCGTGCGTTCCGCAACGGTGCGCGCAAGTGCTGGGGACAGGCCTAACATCTGTCGAACGAGCGCAATCTGCTCGTCTTCGTTCAGCGAGTTCACCGCAAGCAGTCGCCCCATCTCGCCGAGCTCAAGAACCCGTCTTACGGATGGGGTCTCGACGACATCGTCCTTGAGCGTGAGGACCATCACCACCGGCAGATTCTTGTGCACCGTCATCAGATGATGAGCGAGTTCGACGGCATCGCGTCCCCACTGAGCATCGTCGATCCACAACACAACCGGTCTTTCCTGGCAGAAGACCTCGAGGAGCTCGGTGAAGATGCGATAGCGCTCGGACGGCTCCATAAAAAATGCCGACGTGTTCACCTCACCGTAGCCCGCGGTCACGATCTGGAAGAGTGACTCAGCCAGTGCTCTTGGCGAGTTGGTCACGCGGTCTTCGAGCCATTTCTGCACGAATTGAGAAGCATCGGCGGCTTTGAGACCTTTGCACCTGAGGTGCCTCGTCACGGCGGGACCAAGCCCGTCGGTCGCCCCACCGTTCTCGCTATGCAGCACGCGCAGGACCTGTGCGCCGCCGACCTCGTCGGCATGACGTGAGAACCATTCGGCCAGGCGACTCTTGCCGACACCCGCGGGTCCTCGCAGCACGACGGTCTGAGGCGTGCCCGTTTGGTCTGCCTCGAGCAAAGCTTGCCACAAAACAAGACGCTCTTCGGCGCGGCCAACCAGCGGCATGGTTCGAAGACCGACGAGTCCCAGCCCGGAGCCCACCAAAGTCAACTTCGACTCGCCGCGCTCTCGCGCACCGGCCGGGATCGGCGGGCGATCGTAGCTACTCTTCCAAGCGCTCGCGACCTTTGGAGCGTCGAAGGTCATCTCGTGCTCCTGCACCTTGACCGTATTATCGTCGTCCTCGACCTCAGTTGCCTCGTCGTCGCTCATCTCAAACACAACGTCGCCCAGCTGCCTGAAGGCGTACGCGGCGTCGGCTGCCCGGCGAAACCGCTCCATCGGCTGTTTCATCAGGAGCCGGCGCAACCAGCCTTCAAGGCCAGCTGGAACAGAAAGGGTCGGCTTGAACGGCGGCGGCGGGTCGCTCATATGTGCGATCATCACGACGTAAGGAGTCCCACCCCTGAAGGGCGGACGTCCGGTCGTGAGTTCCCAGATCACGCAGGCCAGTGAGTAAAGGTCCGTTGGAGGCCCCTGAACCGACCAGGCTGCCGCGACTTGCTCTGGCGCCATGTATTTGGGCGTACCCATCACGGTGTGGTCGGACGTGTCGCCACCAGCCAGCTCAAGCTCTTCGATTGGAAGCGCGATCCCGAAATCGACCAGCTTGGGCGCCACACGGCCATCGAGGGTGCGCCCGACGATGATGTTCTGAGGCTTGATATCGCGGTGTACAACGCCCAACGAATGCGAGTGAGCGAGCGCCTCCAAAATCCCCAACGTGAAATCGTGGATCTCGTCCCAGCTCAGCTCGCCGCGCAGCGCAGTCAGCTCGTCGCCATCGACGAACTCCATCGCGATCCACGGCGAATTTGCCAGCACTTTGAGCGAACTTGAGGCGTCTGATTCGAGGCGACCGGCGTCGACGACCATCGCGATGCTCGGATGGTTGAGCCGCGCCATCGCCTGAACTTCGAGGTCAAAAGTGTGCTCCATGCCCGGCTGCATGTCGCCCAGCACTTTCAGCGCCACATCCACGTCGTCCGAGGTGTGGTGAGCCAGATAGACCGCACCCATGCCGCCACGGCCGATTTCTTTCCCAACTTCGAATGCTCCAACTTTCATGGCGAATACCTCAACACAGGCACCGCGAAGCGTCAAAACGAAACGGAGCCTCAACGAGATCGCGAGATTCGTCGTTTCAGATACGTGCTGGCGCGATATACTCACGTCTCCTGAATGGAGAATTCCGTGACGTCCAGATTCACCGCCATACTAATTGCCTTGGTTACGACGGGTTGCGTCGACTATCTGTCGAGCCCAACCCCCACTTCAACGCCTGACCCCACCCAAGTCAGCGTACCCATCAAAGCCGACGAAGGCGGTGTGGTGAAGGTCCAGGGCGGAACACTGACGATTCCGCCCGGTGCGCTTGAGGCGGACACGGTGATCACGGTCAGCGTACGGGAACCTGAGGACACGCCGGCAAATAAGGTCGTGACGGGGAAGATTTTTGATTTCGGACCGCAGGGTTTGAAATTCAACAAAACGGCCACGCTTGAGCTCGATATCGTGCCGGGTTCTTTCACGAGCCCCGGTTCGATCTCGAAGTACGCACCAAACCTTGGGCTTTGGGACGAGTTCGGTCCAACGGGATCAGAATTCGCTCCAAACCTTGGCCTCTGGGACCAGACGGGCGATTCCGCTTCGCCGAACTACGCTCCGAATTTGGGGCTATGGGACGCGGGTGACCCGAACAAAATGGCGACCGGCGTCACGGGGTTTTCGTCGTTTGCAACGACGCGGCCCGGGCATGGCGTTTACACCTGCGGGGTTGATTCCATCGGCTCGCCCTGCTGCTGGGGATTACGCGAAAGCGCCGCCACGAGTGTTGCGATCCCAACGTCTTCGGAATTCGTCGACGTGGCCTCTGGCGCTTGGAGCGATTGCGGCCTGAAATTCGACGGAACGATTCAATGCTGGGGCGAAAATCCCCCCATTCCACCGGCCGAGACCGGCTTCATTCAGGTTGCGACGGGCCGCGGTCATGCTTGTGGTTTGAAAGAAGACGGCACCGTGAAATGTTTCATGGCCGCAGGTCTCGACTACGACGTGCCAAGCCCGGCTCAGTCCGGCTTGGTGGCCGTGAGTGCCGGCGACTTCCACGCCTGCGCGCTTGAGGCCACGGGCCAGGTCCTCTGTTGGGGACCTGCGCGGGATGGCGAAGCGACGGCGCCGATGACCAATGGCTTCGTCAATGTCGACGCCGGTGCCCGACATACCTGCGCCGTTTCTGGCGACGGTCGGCTGACCTGTTGGGGCTCGGATATCGGCGGAATCAAACGCGTCCCTAATGCCGCGGATCGCTTCTTCGTTCAGGTCTCCGTCGGCGTATTTGCCGCATGCGCCCTGACCGATGTGGGCGCCGTGATCTGCTGGGGAGCCGACAACGATGTCGTCACCAAGACACCGAGCGGCACCGGCTACCTGCAAGTTATCGCGAGACATCGACAGGCTTGTGCAGTGGCCCAAAACGGCACCATCGAATGTTGGGGTCAGGATGTCCAAGGCTCACTGTCGCCCCCAGCAGGCTGTTTCCTTCCCATTCCTCCACCTCCCGAGTGTGAAATCGGCTTTTTTCCGGGCGAAACCGGCTGTGTCGACATCGACGAATGTCTGGACGACTTCGCTTGCGACCCGGACGCAACGTGCACCAACACGATCGGCTCTTACGGCTGTGAGTGTGACTCTGGCTTCATGGGCGATGGTTTCACGTGCTCACCAACGGCAAGCGGCACGACCCTTTCGGCAGGAACTCAGCACAACTGTGCGATTCGCTCCGGTGCCATCTGGTGCTGGGGTGAGAACCTCTACGGCCAGCTCGGCGACGGCACCATAATTTCGAGCCCAGCGGCAGTACGGGTAGGCACAGCAAACGATTGGGTCGATATCGCCAGTGGTTCCGACCACACCTGCGCCATCAACTCTGGCGGCCAGCTCTGGTGTTGGGGAGCTGGCTTCAACGGCGAGCTCGGAGACGGAACGTCCGAGGGCTCATTGGTCCCCGTACGCGAGAGCACCAGTGGAACTAAGTGGACTGAAGTGACGGCGGGCGTGGGCCACACATGCGCCTTGAACACCGACGGCGAGATCTACTGTTGGGGAGCAGGCTTCGCAGGCCAGCTCGGTGACGGGTCCACGCAATCGCAAACCGCGACTCCGACACGCGAAAGCACGAACGGTACGAATTGGGCGGCGGTCAAGGCCGGTGCCGACCATACCTGCGCGATCGACACGGCGGGGAACATGTCATGCTGGGGCGCAAATTACGCCGGTCAGCTCGGAAACGGCATGGTCGGTGTCGACTCTCCGATCGCAGTATCGGTTAGTGGCGGACCTTGGGATGATCTGGCACTCGGTGGTGCACATACCTGTGCCACGCGCGCTGGAGAACTCTATTGCTGGGGCTCGGACATCAGCGGCCAAATTGGCCTTGGCCTGGTGAGCGGAATGATGGAAGTCCCTGTCCCGACCCGCGTGGGCACGGACACCGACTGGTCCATCCCTGTGGCCGGCGCGGACATGAGCTGTGCATTGAAAGCCAGCGGGTCCTTCTGGTGCTGGGGCGCAAACTTCGAAGGGCAGCTCGGTCTGGGCGACACAAGCGACCGCAACAGCCCAACTCGGGTAGGCATCGACGGAGATTGGGTCAGTGCTGAAATCCCGGCCAGCGGCGCACACGGATGCGGTGTCAAAGCCGCCGGCGTCGTCTGTTGGGGGGCAAATTACGCCGGTCAACTCGGCATCTCATCTTCGCGCCTTGCGCCTGACGGACAGATCGACGCTGGCTCAACGTGGACCTCTATTTCTGCGTACGGAGGCGATGATGTTCCGTTCAATCTGGGCATCTCGACCTATGGTTGCGGCATCAAAAACGGCGCTCCTTGGTGCTGGGGTACCGCGGCCTACTATTTCTCTCTGACGGATGCGACCTCGGCGGTTCCTGGGACTGTCGGAAACACCAATTGGACTAAAGTCTCAAGCTCTTCGACCCATGCCTGCGGACTGCAAAACGGCGCTCCGCGTTGCTGGGGTGATAACGCCGACGGTGGCCTTGGCGACGGCTCGACCGTGCCGTCGAACACCCCTGTCATCCCTACGGGCACCGACACGGATACAGACTGGTCGACCGTGAGCGCGGGCAGTGGCTTCAGCTGCGG
>JBFFMO010000259.1:0-6239 GCA_041554035.1 Allomicrovenator sp.
GGTGACATCATGAACACCTGGTCGGCCATCGTGCCGACCCCTCGAGTTTCGCGCGGCTTTTTTGAGTTCCGCGGCGTTCATATCGAGTACGGCTGCGCCCGAATCCAAGATGGGCTGGCCGAGGTTCAACTGACCCCGGATTTCACGGGAACCGACGACATCGACCCGGTTGAGTTCCTGCTCGACCTGCTTGCCGACAATCATATCCCTGTGGTCGGCGACCGCGAGCGCAACGGCATCATGGCCGCTGGCTCATGTCGTCTGCGCCTGACCGCCCTTTACGACCAGGGCGGCGATCTGGCCCATTCGTGGAACACCCCGGATTGGTGGCCTGAGGGCGTCTCGCTCGAGGGTGAGGAAGTCGTTGAAGTCACGGCGGAAAAAGCCGGCCTTCCTACGCTGCAGATTTCGCGCAAAACGTTGGATATCCTTTCGCTTGGCCACCCGTGGGTTCTGGCCGACAGGGACACAGGCAACCGTAGCAGCATGAAGCCCGGCATGTTGGTTCAACTTCAGACACCTGAGGGCAAAAACGGCCCCTTTGCGTTGATCGAAGGCCCCGACAAATTGGCGGCGCGGATTTTCTCGAAATCGGCCGATGACGTGCGGAATTTCCGCGACGAGATTGAAACACGGCTCGATATCGCGATCGCCAAACGCACGAAACTCCAAGCCCAGTCAGCCGAAACCGACCTCTATCGTCTGGTTCATGCGGAAGCAGACGGCCTACCGGGCATCGAAATCGACCGCGTAGGCCCCGTCTTGCGCGCCACGATCACTGGCGGCGCGGCATTGGGTTTTAGAAGCATCATTTACGACAGCCTGGCTGACTTCGATCCCGACATGGTGATCCTGGAAGTCGAGCACATGCGCGATATCCGAGAGGGCAAGAAGCTTCCTCAGGCAAAAATCGTGAAGGGCCGCGCGCGTTATGTGAAAGCGGGCGACCGTTTGATCGGGCGTGAACACGGACTTCGTTATTATCTGGAGCCTTGGGAAGGCATCGACACAGGCTTTTTTGCCGACCAGCGAGACAATCGACTCAAGCTGGCGTCGTTGGCAAAACCTGACCAGAAATGGCTGAACCTCTTTTGCCATACCGGCGCATTTTCGGTGGCCTTGATCGCCAAGGGCGCCCACGTCGTGAGCAACGACCTGTCGAAGCGCTACCTCGATTGGCTCGACGACAACCTGAAGTTAAATGGGCTGGATCGGTCGATGAACGAAAATATCGTCGATGACGCGCGTAACTACCTGCAGTCCACCCAGGAGCTTTTCGACGGTGTGATCGTGGATCCGCCCACGGCAGCTTCGGGCGAAGACGGCTTTTGGTCGGTCCGAAAGGGCTACGGCACGCTCTTGGAGCAATGTTTCAAGGTGCTCAAACCCGGCGGCATGATGTTGGTCTGCAGAAACGACCGCAAACGAAGCGGTGGTCTGGACGAGCTGATTCAGGAGGCCGCCGCCGCACAGGGTCGCAAGATCCGTAAAATTGAGGACGCCCCGCCCTCGATGGATTACCCGGAACTTGAAGGATTTCCGGAAGGAAATTCTTTTGAAGGACGGCTGGTTTTCACCCGCTAGTCGCGGCTTGCCGCGACACGTCTCACGCCTTACTCTACGTTCATCTTCAAGCGCGACAAATCATGATACCCGAAATCGACTTTTCCGATCTCGCACCCACGCAGCCTTGTCCGGCCGACGTTTCCCACGAAGAAGGCTTCTGGAAAGCATGGGATGACACCGAGCTCTACTGGCAGCGATGGAACCAGGATTCGCCCAAAGCCTGCATCGCATTGATGCACGGCTATGGTGAGCATTCCGGCCGCTACCACCACGTCGCGGCAGCGCTGGTTCGAGCCGGGTTTGGCGTCATGGCCATCGACGCGCGCGGCCATGGGAAAAGCGGCGGAGTACGCGGCCATATCAACCGGTTCGAAGATTTCATTCGCGATCTCGACCAGTTGATCAGCCAGACCAAAAAGCATTTCGACGTGCCGATTTTTGTGCTCGGACACAGCAATGGCGGGCTGATCGCGCTGCGCCACGCCTTGACCCAACGCGACGATATCGTGGGCTACGCAGTCACGAGCCCCTTTTGCGGGATCAAGGCGCATGTCCCAGCCGTTAAGGCGCTGGCGGGCAATGTGATGAGCTCCATCTGGCCGACTCTTTCGATTCCTACGGGTCTTGATGCTGCCGCGGTTTCTCATCGAAAAGACGTCGTCGACCTTTACCGCACCGACCCATTGAACCTGACCAATGCGACCGCGCGTTGGTTCACCGAGACCAAAGCTGCACAAGCGGATTTGCTCGTGCGAGCCGGCTCGATCGAGAAACCGTTTCTCTTTCTTGTCGCGGGCGCGGACGAACTGGTTGAACCCAAAGCGGCCGAAGAAGTTTATCATGCGATGAACTCGATGGACCGCGAGTTTGAGGTCTTTCCTGAGCTCTTTCACGAGATCCTGAACGAGGATTCGTGGACTGAGCACGTACAGCATATCGCTGCCTGGATGGAGAAACGAACCCCGTGAAACGTCGGCTTTTTCTCATAACCCTTCTGGTGGCGGGCGTGTTCTGGGGATGCGACGACGACCCTAGCCTCAATGCCAACGACCGCGAGGCCGTGTTTCGAATCCTGCAAACAGGCATCGATCACCCAAGCGATCCCTACGTTCGAGCGGAGACTCTTCGCATCATCGAGTTGCTCGACGATCCGGAATTGGATCGCTTCGCCAAAACGAAAACCGGCGATCCATCACCCATGGTGAGGATTGCCGCGCTCCGCGCTTTGCTTGCCACCGGCAAAGAAGACGCTCGTGGCCCCGTGCTTGAGAAGTTTTCCGAAGCAAGTCCGCTTGAGCGCCAGGCCATCATGGACGCTGTGATCGAGCATGGCCCTGAGCCACTTGCTCGGGAATTGATGGCTCGGGCGTTGAGAAGCAAAGACCCGCTCGTCCGAGAATATGCGTTTGAACAGGGCCTTATCGCCCGAGTCGATGATGCGCTGGCACAAAAGAACACAAAATACCTTGAACGCACGCTCTACCCGGAACTGGCCCAATACGTGGGAAATGCCGACCCGGTTCTTGGGGCGGCCGCCCTGCGAAAATTCATCGAAGTGGGACAACTTGAGCGGGCCGAGCCGATTCTGAAGGCATTTAATCGCCAGGACCTTTCGGAGGAAGAACGTGTCAACGCGGCGCGGGTGCTGGTGGGTGCCAAAGTTGAAGCTGCGGTTCCCGACTTTCTGGCACTCGTCCAAAAGTTTGACGCGGCCAATAAAGACGACTCGCTCGGCATTCCCGAAAAACTCGTGCCGCCGCCGATGTTACGACAGGCATTGCTTGGCCTTGTCGCTGCTGGCCGGCCCGACTACCTGAAACGTGTGCAGGGGTACCTCAATAATGCTGGCGCTGAAGAGACGATCGAAGTGCTTGAGGCGCTTTCGACCAACCCATCGCCTGAAGCCAGTGTTTCGCTTAAGATCGCGATGCAGGACGTCCGAGACTCGGTACGAAATAGAGCGATCGAGCTCTATCAAAAACGCGCCGATGCCGACCCCGATGCCCTGAGTTCAGCCATCATGGGAACGCCCTACTCGACCCAACGGCGTGTGACTCAGGTTCTGGTCGCCAAGTATGAAAAACCCTGGACGAAGCGCCTTGAGATAGGCATTCAACGTTTGGGCGAGCGAGAAGTCACCCTTCGAGTCTTGCGGGACGTTATTTTGACGCGTGATGAGGCCAATCGGATCGTGAAGCCCCTGCAGCCGGTACTCCAAAAGGTCGTGACGGAAGGTGGCGACAACGCAGCCCTTGCCGCCTATCTGATCGCTATTTCCTCCGACGCCACCGACGAGAAGTCTCTGAATGAGATCGACTCCAAGTTTGACGACGAGACTCGGTACGCGTTCCTTGAATTCATGGTTCGGGAAAACCCGAAACCCTACGCCCGACTCTTCCGCACCTACTTTGAAGCGGATTTGTTTTCGGTGCGTTTAATGAGCGCGGCTGGCCTTTGGCGACTTTCGACGCCGACCACCCCTGCCAAGACACCCCCCGTAAAAGAAGCGACAGAGCAATGAATCCCGATCCGCAGACCTTTGTCGTGCATGCTGGCCAAGTCCTGGTCATGCCTGACGACGCCCCTCGCCTTTCAAAATACGACGCCGATGCACTCGATGAACGCGATGTCGACTTGCTCGGCCTCATCGAAGACGGCTGTGTTTACGTCAAGGGCGGTGTCATTAAATTCATCGGCCCGTGGGATAAGCGCCCTGAAGCAGCAAAGAAGAAGGATCTGCCGGTCATGCAGACCGGAGTCCTGACTCCGGGTTGGGTCGAATGCCACACGCACAGCGTGTTTGCTGGACATCGGGCCGACGAATTCATGCTCCGAAATGCCGGCCGACCTTATGTCGAAATCTTGGAGGCCGGTGGTGGCATCCTGAACACGGCCAAACGTCTGCGCGAAACGTCTCAGGACGAACTCGCTCAGTTGCTGATGCAACGGACGCTAGACTTCGTGAAACGCGGCGTAACAACGCTTGAGGTCAAATCCGGGTATGGGCTCACGACCAAACACGAGCTGAAGAGCCTGCGTGCTGTGGCCGACGTCAACAAAGACGCGCCCTGCGAGCTTGTGGGTACTTTCCTTGGCGCTCACGCGATCCCGGCCGAATACAATGACCGGCGCGAGGCTTATGTCGACCTGGTTTGCAACGAAATGATCCCCAAGGTTGCGGCAGAAAAGCTGGCTCAATACTGCGACGTCTTTTGCGATCGTGGCGCGTTCACGGTGGATGAAGCCCGACGCGTTTTGGAGGCAGGCAAAGAGCACGGGTTGATTCCGCGCATCCATGCCGACGAGCTCACGAATGCTGGGGCGGCGATGTTGGCGGCCGAGGTCGGCTGCGCAAGCGCAGATCACCTTGAATTCACGCCTGACGACGCGATTGCAGCCATGGCCAAAGCCAAGGTGGTGGCCGTGCTGATGCCTGCCGTGAACCTGTTTTTGGGCACGACCGACCATCTGGCGCGTGCACGCGACATTCTGAATGCCGGCTGTGAAGTCGCGCTGTCAACGGATTTCAATCCTGGCAGCGCCATGACTCAAGACCTCGCCATGATGACCACGCTCGCCTGCACCTTGTACAAGATGACTCCCGGCGAGGCGTTGCGGGCGGTGACGATCGGGGCGGCAAAGGCGTTGCGACGCGACGATATTGGCCGACTGCGGGTAGGCGCGCGGGCAAACCTGGCACTTTTTGATGTGCCTTCGTACAAAGTCATCCCCTATCATTTTGGGTCAAATCACGTCGAAGCCGTCATCTACGACGGCGAATTCGTGTACTGGACTGAGTCCGAAGCCTGATTCACTTGAAGGCGAGCCAGATCGTGTGGCGCGTGCCCTTGGTGCCGTGAGCGCGGACCATTTCGACTTCGACGATGAAGCCCGCGTCCCGCAATCGCTGAGTGAACCACGGGGCATCAAACGCTGACCACACGGCTAGAACGCCGCCCTTTCGAAGCGCTTTCATCGCCGCATTCAATCCCATCGATTGATAGAGCCACGAGTTGGACTCCTGCGTCAGGCCATCCGGGCCATTATCGACGTCGAGCAAGATCGCATCGAAGCCATCTTCGGGCTTCTTGATCAGATCCCGAACATCACCCTCGTACACGGTGACTCGAGAATCCTTCAGCGGATCACCAGCCAATGGACCCAAGACGCCTTGGTTCCACACGATCACACCGTGCACCAATTCCGCGACAACCACTGAGGCTTGGGGCGCTAAGCCTGCGAGCGCGGCCGCCAGTGTGAATCCCATGCCAAGCCCGCCGACCAACACTCGCGCATCGGGTCGGCTGACTCGAGCACACGTCAGAGCCGCGAGCGCCTCTTCGGAATCGTGAGTACGACTCGACATGAGGTCTTTGCGGTCAACGCGGATCACGTATTCATCGCCCCGACGTGCGAGCTGCAATTTGCCCTTACCACCCGGTACTGGCGTTTCGTCGAGGATTTCCCAAGGAATCAAAGCGTCTCCAAATGCAATCGCGGGGACCTTATCTCAAAGTGGCCTCGCTAGAACATGACACACTTCAATCCGGCGCAATATTCGAAGGTTTAATATTCTTGGCCCGCGAGGACGAAAGCAAATCACCTGCGAACGTGTTGCGAGAAACAGCGATGTTGCCCATACCGGGCAACATCTCAATACTAGACAACACCCA
>JBFFMO010000260.1:0-6237 GCA_041554035.1 Allomicrovenator sp.
ATTCCTGGTGCAGCAACGCTGACCACGCGAATTCGACGGGGCCCGTCGACGGACTCCGAATCCACGGCGATTTTTGAAGCGGCACGTACACGCATCCCCAAAACGCCCGATGACGCTGGTGTCGAGGTGGAATTGACGAGTTCAATTTCCACAATCCATCGCGCCGAATCCTTTGATGCCACCCTCAGGGTTGCAGCCTCGGTCCTTCCCGCCGCCGCTGAACGGTTTACGTTCATTCCCGACGAGGCGCCCGGCATTTCGTGGAAGGTCACAAAATCCAATTTGGGCGCGGAATCTGTGATTCATTTGCAGGGCACGGCCCAGGCGGACGCCTTTAGAGGTCCCTGTGGTCTTTCGGGCGTGATCTGGACTTCAGAGGGCGCGTTGGCCCTCGACTTTCCTCTGGAATGCACAAACGACACGTCTACGGTCACGGTTGAGCGAAACCTCACCGCATCGCCCGACTTGCTTCCTACGAACAACGCAGAAAATACCCCGATGGCGTATTTCTTTTTGTTGGCATTCCTTGGCGGGATTCTTCTGAACCTTATGCCATGCGTGTTTCCGATACTTGCCCTCAAGTCGTTTTCGCTGATTCAAAATGCGAACGCCGGACGCCGTCACGCTCTGATTCATGCCGGCGCGTACTCCGCTGGCGTCGTCGGAACGATGTTGGTTTTGGCAGGCTTCGTCGTGTTGCTTCGCGGTGCTGGAACCCAAGTCGGGTGGGGTTTTCAATTCCAGGAACCCTGGTTCTTGGTCGGTCTTGTTTCGTTACTCACTCTTTTTGCGGCCAACTTATTTGGGGTCTTTGAGATCACGTTCTCGGCCTCGTTTAACCCAGATCAATCCCCAGGTTTAAAACGCAGTTTTTCGGAAGGCGCGATCGCCGTTGTCCTCGCAACCCCTTGCAGCGCGCCGATGTTGGGCACAGCGGTGGGGTTTGCGTTGAGCTCCTCGGCCGCCGTTATTTTTGGCGTATTCGCACTTCTGGGTGTCGGACTATCCCTGCCCTTCGTATTGCTCTCGGCATTTCCTTCATGGGCCAAAGTCCTGCCGAGACCCGGCGCGTGGATGGACACGTTTAAGAAGTTCCTCGGTTTCACGCTATTAGGCGCCGCGATTTGGATTCTATGGCTCATCGGACAGGTCTTGGGCGCCGATGCATCCTCACGAGTGCTGGCCTTTGTGACCGTGCTGGTTCTTGGCGCATGGGTGTTCGGGTTGAATCAATTCGCCTCTTCCAAAAAGAAGTGGATCGGCTTCGCGATTTGGATATCCATCGCGTTTGCGGGCTCGATGCTTCTCCCAGAAATGGTGCCTCAGAAGGCCGAGATTCAAGACGAGCTCTGGCAGCCGTGGAGCAAAGAGCGCGTGCAGACCGAACTCGCCAAAGGAAACTCAGTATTTGTGGATTTTACGGCCGACTGGTGCATCACATGTAAGGTCAACGAAAACGGCGTCTTGGCCTCGGACAGGATCTTAGCGCGACTTCGCGAGCCCGGCCTCGTGGCCCTTAAAGCCGATTGGACTCTCCGTGACGAAGATATTCGAATGGAACTTCAAAAGTACGGAAAAGCGGGCGTGCCCATGTACCTGGTCTTCCATCCCGGCGAGCCCCGTGGACGACTTTTGCCTGAGCTGCTAACACAGTCGATAATTCTAGAAGCTTTAGAAAAATAACCATTTACCCAAAACAACGCGGGAAAAAAGAATGAAGAACTTGGCACTTATTGCACTACTTGGCGTGGGCTTGACCGCGTGTGACAAAAACACCGAAGCCCCGACCGCCGAAGCCCCTTCGGAAACGGCGGCACAGGCGCTTGCGGAGCCGGCAGCAGCCGCAGCCGTTGAAGAAAAGAAGGAAGTCGCACCCGTCGCCACCATCGGCCAGGCCGCACCTGATTTCGAATTGAAAGACGAAGCCGGAAAAACCCATAAACTCAGTGACTACAAAGGCAAAGTCGTGGTTCTTGAGTGGACCAGCCCAGAGTGCCCTTATGTTGTTCGTCATTACGAAAAAAAGACGATGGCAACCACGTTCAAGGCTCTTGGCGAAGACAAAATCGTCTGGCTCGCGGTCGATTCATCCAACTTCGTGAAACCCGAAGATTCGGCGAAATGGAAGGCTGAAGAAAGCTTCACGTACCCGGTTCTTCAAGACGCCTCGGGAGCGATTGGCAAAATCTATCAGGCCAAAACTACGCCTCATATGTTCGTCGTCGATGCGGAAGGCGTCTTGCGCTACGAGGGCGCAATCGACAACGACCCGAAGGGCAAAGAAGAAAAGCCAGAGAACTACGTCGAGAAAGCCGTGACGTCGATTCTTGCCGGCACCGAAGTCGAAATGTCGCAGACCAAACCCTACGGTTGCAGCGTCAAGTACGGCTCTTAATTAGCCCTTCCCGCCTCTGATACCGTCGACACCCGGACACTCAGTCCGGGGTCGAGCCGGTAGAGCCCTTCCTCATTTAAAATCGCGTCTTCCAGGCCGGCCTTTCGAAGCAATCGAATGGTCGCATAGACCCGGTTTGCGCCCGAACGCGCTTCCATAATCTCGCCCGGCCATCCCGCGGCCATGACCTGGTCGACGGTCATTCCATCGCCACCCGAACGCCAATCCTGCAAAAGGCTTTCTAAAATTCGGCGTAGGGGCTTGCGATTCAGCAATTCGACCACTTCACCGTTCAACGCAAACCAATGGGCTTCGTTATGAATCAGCAGCTCCCGCGCATTTGTGGGCTGGGTCTGAGATGGCCTTGTGTAACGAACCAGAGTCCGAAACATCGGGGCGAGGTTTGCCAGCGGCGGGGCATCCCCGCGAAGGATATTGATCGACGCATCACAAATATCGCGAACGGCCACGTCTTCAAGGCCCAGGAGTCGCTGGACCGCCTCGACGGCCATCCGGGCTTTTTCGGCATCGACTAGAGTCCCAAAAACCACCGAAAAAGCCGCGACAGCCTCAGGGTCTCGGCTCACCATCACGTTTTCCTCGACGGCTCTAAACGCGCGTTCATCGAATTCATCCACACAAATCGACGCACACGCGCGCGCGATCGTAAGTAAATGAACATCGCCGACCGCTTTGGCAGCCTCGATGGCACTTCCAAAATTAAGGCGAGCCAGCGAATGGTCGTTGGCCTCCATCTCAAGCAGGCCCCGGCGGATATGGTAGGCGGCCAGACGAACTTCATCGCCCAAACCGCTCCAGATTTTCCACGCCCTCAGAAGACTTCTGCGCGCGTCGTCGAGCTGCCCTAGATGATGCAGCACAACGCCGTAATCGTGCGCTGTCTGGGCTGCCAGCGGCCCCTCGGGCAGGTGTGACATCGCGATATCGAATTGCGCCCGTGCCCTCTCGGTATAACCAAGGCGCCACGACACTTGAGCCAAACCCAATCGAGCCCGCACGCTCAGACGAGGATCGAGACCCTGAGTCAGATCCATCGCGGCTTGGAAGGCGTCATTTGCATCGGCAACTCGAAACGCGGCAAGCCTTGCGGCCCCCAGGTCAAGCAGATGCTCCAGACGCTCCATCACGGGATGGGTTTGCGCCAACACTTCAAACCGTTCGACCGCGGCGACCGCGTCCACATGCATCGCAAGGCGTGCTCCGGCCGTCTGCAGCGCGCGTCCGACCCAGGGTGATGCGGTTTCGCGGGACTTATTCAACTTAAGAAGGCAATCCACGTGCGAACCACGCGCTCGACCGATAAAACCCAGCTCGACGTCCAACAACATGCAGGCGACCGAAAGCTCAACACTTTCGGCGCGCACAACGGCTCGACGAAGCCCAGAAAGATCGTCCAGCCCCACATCCGACCATTTGCACATGCGGACATAGGCCACGGCGAGTGGAGCGATGGATTTGGGCGCGATTCGACCGATCATCAGGCAGGTTCGTCGAATCAAATCGAACCACGCAACGGCGTTTCCAAATCCCACCAACGATTCGACATCCAGCCACGTTTCCTCAAAACACTGCGAAAGGCGGTCCGATAAGGTCACGCACGCCTCGAGCGCTTCGGGTCTGGCCAAAAGCACCCGACGTAAGGGGTCGGGCATGATCACCAACGAATCCACGACCTCTAGCCAATCCTTCACGCCACTGGTCGATTCCCGCACGTCTTGGCCCAGGATGGCACGCAAATGAACCCCATGGACTTCGCCCAGCAGCGCCAGCCACAAGAGCATCGAGGGCTCAGGGTGCGCCAAAAATTCTTCGACTATTTTTGTTTGAAGAGAGCAACCGGGCGTCAACAAAGCCAGATGATCGAGCCTGTCCGTTGAGAGGCATTCGAGCTCTACAACCGGGAACATGCCACCTGCGGCGACTTGTTTTGTGCCGATGATCCGCAACTCAGGGGCTTCGTCGAGCCACCTCGCCATCCAGAACGGAACAAAATCCAGGCCATCTACATGGTCAAGGACCAGCAATACCGGCCCCAGAGCCGCCAGAACTCGCCCGATCCTTTCGATCGCTTCACTTGCTTGAGCCGGCAATTCTGCCATTCCCAATTTTCTGGCCACACGAAAAAGTCCGTCTTGCTCGGTCGACGCGCCAAAAAACGAGATAAAAACGTCGCCATCTTTGGCGCAAAAGCGCACCAATGCTGTCTTTCCGACCCCAGATGGTCCCACGACTAAAACACAACGGTCCCTGTCCAGAGCCTCATAAACGGCTAAGACTTCGGCCTCGCGGTCGATAAAGATGTCGCGTGTCTCTTGGCTTTTGTGCATGCGCAGGTACCCTACCATTCACATGTCAAACTTGTCCTCCCACACTGCACCCCGTCCACGACTTCCCGTCGAAGGCGATCTTTTTGCCGGAAACTACCGCGTGCTCTCGCTCTTGGGCGCTGGAACGTCGTCCAAAGTGTATCTGGGCCTGCACACCGGGAACCAACGGCGCGTGGCCCTGAAAGTCTTTGATATGGCGGGAGTCGAAGACCGTAGCGTCTGGCGAGACCGTTTTGTTCAAGAGGCAGAACTCATCGCCGAATTGCGGTCGTCTTATACCGTGACCCTCTTTGATTCAGGCGAAGACCCCGAGGGGCGCCTTTATCAAGTCATGGAGTACGTCCCAGGAATCACGATCGAGGAACGCGTCCGCCAAGAAGGCGCCTTTTCCGAAGTCCGAACGGTCCGAATTCTGCGCCAGGTATTGGAAAGCCTCAAGGAAGCCCACCTTCGCGCAATCCTGCACCGTGACATCAAACCATCAAATATCCTTTTATTTGATGAAATGGGCGAAGTAGATTGTGTGAAAGTTCTGGATTTTGGCGTCGCCACACGGCTTGACGACACGATTACGGATTCGCGACGCGGTGAATTGGTCGTCGGTACTCCGCGCTACATGTCGCCCGAACAGCTCCAAGGCGGGCAGTTGGGCGCGGCCTCGGATCTTTATTCTGTGGGGCTCTTGGCCGTGTTCATGCTGACGGGTGAACACCCATTTCATAATCCAGACCTGGCCATCGAAGCCAAAGTAATGGGAAAAATCGGCGATTTGACGGCCGATATCGAAATTTCTCCACGGCTAAAAAATACGATAAATCGTCTTCTAAAAGCGAGTGCGTCCGAACGCTACCCAGACGCCACGGCCGTGATCGCCGCGATCGAAACCCTGGCCAAGCTGCCTGATACCCACGCACCGAGCATCGAAATCCCCTCGGGATTCCCGATGACTGCCGAAGTTCGAGGTGCGCCGACGGCGCACTACATGCAAACCGGCGAAGCCACGTTGAGCATGTTGGTCAAAAACGGCGCATCGGCCATCATTCCCGCAAAAAACAGCGAAACTTGGTGGCCCTGGGTGTTGGCCGTCGTGATCGGCATCGCGCTGATTGCAGTTCTAATCGCTCTCTGAGCGGCTGGCAGTGAGCAGTGAGGAGTGAGCAACGAGGAGTGAGCGGTGAGTATGTCGTGTTGAATGTTTTGCCATCACCGCCTCCTCCACTCGGCGAGACCAAGAACATATTGAATCGGCACTCCGGATGCTGCGGCCTCTGATGTCACCATCCATGTTCAAGGAGGTAGGAAAAATCCTGCTCACTGAGCCGCGATTGCATTCGCTCTTCGAACTCGGTGCGAGTGACACCGCGTTGTTTGAGCTGCCATGTGGCACCCAGTGCAACACCACGCATCTCGCTGCGGGCTACCACTTCAACCAGTGCGTCGAGCCAAACCTGACGGTCACCTTGATGTGGAGCACTGTTACTAATCCCCAACACA
>JBFFMO010000261.1:0-6226 GCA_041554035.1 Allomicrovenator sp.
GCACCTCGACTCTAAGCGAGGTGCGCGTGCGCCGCAAGATATGGGCTGAGTCTTATCGTGTACAGTATCCAAGTTCGCATGAACCCGTGCGGCATTCCGTGTCAGCCAGACATTGCACGGTGCAGAAAGCATCGACACAGACGCCTTCACCACCACAGTCCGCCGATCGACGGCACTCAAATCCGCGACGTGAATCTGGCTCGCATACACCGTGATTGCACATCATCTTGTCGCCGCACGTGGCGTCCGAGGTGCATTGGTCGAAACAAAGACTGTTCACGCAAACCTTGCCCGTGCCACATGCAGCGTTGTTCGAACACGCAGCGGTCGGAGCCGGATCTGGCTGACATAGACCTGACTGACAGGTGTGTGAGAAAGGACAATCCGTGTTCGTGGTGCAATCGAAGTTACAGAAGCTATCGAGGCACGATTTCTCAAGACCACACTGCGCATCTGTGATGCAAACGGTGGGGACCACTTTGCATGTGCCGGCGACACAGGTCTCGCAAGGCTCACAGTCGGCGCTCGAACCACAGGCCAAGTTCGCAGGTGAATTGGCCACACACACATGTGAGGCGTTGCACGTTTCTGCCTGGCGACAATCGAGGCTCGTCCCACATCCGAGGCGGCACTCACCACGTTCGCAGAAGGCTCCAGGCCCGCATTGACCGTCGTTCAGACAGATCTCGTCGTTGACGCATCGACCGTTTTCGCAGCGTTCGTTCGTCCCGCACGCCGCAGCTCCGGCGCATGCCGCTGCATTGGTCGGGTCCGGGTCTGGTGTGTTGGTCGTGTTGTTATTGGTCGCGTTATTTGTGGCGTTGTTCGTCGTATTATTCGTGTTGTTGTTCGTGTTGTTGTTCGGATTCGGATTGCCCACAACCGGAACGGTTGGGTTGGATGGGTCCGCCGTGACACAAACTCCGCGCCAGCACACGCCGGCGCCGCAATCGGCATTCGTTTCGCAACCCGAGCCACAAAGACCTTCAAAACACGCAGCGTCTTGGCCACACTCGGTATCGAGGGCGCAGGCCACCTGACAAGCGCCATCGGTGCATTGACCGCCCGCGCCACACTCGCCGTCCGCGGTGCAGGGTCCACCCACGACACAGCGGCCATCAAAACACACTTCGTCGGTGCCGCAATCGATGTTCACCTCACAAAGAGGCACGCAGACACCGTCGATGCTGCAGAACTCGCCGGCGAAACACGTCGATTCGTCTTCGCAGCGGCGCTCTGGAACACATTGACCTTCGTCACAACGTCGTGAAGCGCAGTCGGAGTCCCCGACGCACGAAGTCACAGGCTCGAGCGGCTGGCAGTATCGATCACGTGTGCAGTAATCCCCTTCCGAACAATCGGAGTCGGACGCACAAACGTCACAACAGCCGCCTTCGCGACACACTTGGTCGCTAGGACACATGTCGTCGGTTCCGCAGCTGACGGGATCGCATTGGCCATCGTCGCAAGAAACGTTGACGTTTTCTTCGTCATCACAGCCGCCACAGGCGGATGCCGCGATAAAGCCCGTCATCATCAGCGCTCGAGCCAGGCGTCCTGCCCAACTTGTTGTGCTTTGGTTTTTCGTTGTGTTCATCACACACTCCTCACGTGAAGCGTCTCATCATTAAAATTGGTCTACGCGGATTGGACCCCAAATCGCGACAAATATTCACGCAAGAAACAAAAAAGGCGGCCGAAGCCGCCATTTTTAGTCGATCGAGTCCTTACTTAGACTCGGAATGCCTTTCTGCCCGGATAATAAGCTGTTGCACCGAGTTCTTCTTCGATTCGAATCAGCTCGTTGTATTTTGCGACCCTGTCCGATCGAGACAGGCTTCCCGTCTTGATTTGGCCCGACCCAACCGCCACAGCCAACTGTGCGATGGTGGTGTCCGAAGTCTCGCCCGAACGATGTGAGATGACCGAGGTGTAGCCATTTCGGTGTGCAAGGTCGACGGCCTGAAGCGTTTCGGAAAGTGTTCCGATTTGATTGACCTTGATCAGGATCGAATTCCCGATTTTCTCGTCGATGCCGCGGCCGAGACGTTCCACGTTCGTTACAAAAAGGTCGTCGCCGACCAATTGAACCGTTTTGCCCATCGCGTCGGTCAACAATTTCCAACCCGCCCAGTCGTTTTCGTCGAGGCCATCTTCAATCGAAATAATCGGGTAATTGGCGACGAGTTCGCCGTAAAAACCAACCATTTCTTCCGACGTCAGGTTCCGGCCCTCACCCGCCAATCGATAGAGCTTGGCTTCTTTGTCGTAGAACTCGCTGGCAGCAACATCGAGCGCGAACATCACGTCTTCGCCCGGTTTATAACCTGCCAATTCAACAGCTTGAACGATGAAGTCCAACGCTTCGCGGTTCGAACCAAGGTTGGGTGCGAATCCGCCTTCGTCACCCACGGAGGTCATATGACCGGCTTTTTTCAAAACCGATTTCAACGCGTGGAAAATCTCGGCACCGCACCGGACCGCTTCGCGCAGAGTCTGAGCTCCGACGGGAACGATCATGAATTCTTGGAAGTCGACGCTGTTGTCGGCGTGCGATCCACCGTTGATGATATTCATCAATGGCACCGGAAGTACACGAGCCGAGACTCCACCGATGTAGCGGTAAAGAGGCATGCCGAGCATTTCTGCGGCCGCTTTGGCAGTTGCAAGTGAGACCGCAAGGATCGCGTTTGCGCCGAGATGAGATTTATTGTCCGTGCCGTCGAGTCCGATCAAAAGAGCGTCGATCGCCTCTTGATTGCTGGCGTCCTCGCCGAGGAGTTCAGGCGCGATGATCTCATCGATGTTCTGAATGGCCTTCAAAACCCCCTTGCCGAGGTAGCGAGAGGTGTCGCCGTCACGCAGCTCGACCGCCTCGTGTTCTCCGGTCGAAGCGCCACTCGGCACCGCCGCACGACCAAAGACGCCACCCTCAAGATAGACGTCGCATTCGACAGTGGGATTCCCACGAGAGTCCAAGATTTCACGCGCAACAATATCGACTATTTCGAACATAGACGGCCTCACTCAAATAGATGCGAATTGAATTACCCGCTTAGCGCGAGTCCATCAAGCCTGATGATCGACAGGGGTGACCCATCGGAAGGCGACGTTTGCGAATCGGCCGCGTGGCGGTCTGGCGTACATCGCCATGTTTCGCGAGTCAGGGTCAAAGACCAAGATGATCTGGAACGGCACGTTAAAAAGGCTGTAATGCAGGTAGGCCATCGCGGTGTCGAGCTGGGCGTCATGACCTCGATCGACCACAAAAAGGCCGACAAGCGCACCGGTTTCGACCATGGGCTCAATCTGCATCATCGCGTCGCTAGGCCGGGTGATCCCGGCTTCGGTCAGAATCACGGCGTCGCAAGCACGGCGCACCACGGGATACGGGTCTTCATCGGCATCGAGATCTGCGAACTCGGAAAACCCCGTGACTTCCACGAATCCGCCATCGTCATCGACACCAAAATTACCGCGAAGAACCGCGAAAGCCAGGTCACGTGACTCAGCCGAAAAGACCAGCTCCGAGACCGCGTCCGAATAGGCGTAAAAACGCACCGGCTGGCCTTTTTCGTCTCCGATGATTTGTGTGGATAGACCCGGAGAATGATCCGGGGCATGGCTCGCGATGGATTGGTCTAACAAACCTATCTCGCTCGAATCACGCTGAGGGCCAGGCCGCTGACTCGATCCGCCGGTTTGACTTCTTTGGTCTTCAGGTCGATGTCCCACGAAACGCTCTGCTCCTTGCCTTTCAACTCGTACACATACTTCACATTGAACTGCCCATCACTGGTTGGCGAGGGCATCCAACGACATTTTCGAGCCTGTTTACACTCTTCGAACTCTTCGGCGGTGTTCGCGCGTGTGGTCAGCAACCATTCCAAAGATTCGATAATTTCCGTCTCATCCAGGACGGCCGCGAGCGCGCCGCAACCGGGAGCATTTTTGGGTTGTTTACAGCTCTTTCTCGCCCCGCCCGTCCAACGCTGAGAAGCCACTGAGGCTGATGCATTGTAGGTCATCGGCATGATGCTGACGCGCTGACGTTCAAAGTCATCCCCGACGTTCATCAGGTTGGCCGCTTGAAGATTGATCGGTTTAAGGGCCTTACGATCGAAGTCGAATTCGAACTCGGCGTAAACTGGCTCTTTGTTTTCCAACCACTGGAAATAGGCGCGAAAGATATTTCCGCGGTCGTGGTCAATCGACCAACCGATGACGGTGTCTGCCTGATCCGAATCGGCGCGTTGCTCGAAGTACAACAAGAGTGCACCGGCGAGGTTGATACCGGACGGAAAACGATGGGCGGAGATGGCCGAGACCACCACCTGCTTCTTGCCGTAGTAGTCGGACTCCATGCCTTTGGTGGGGTTTTCGACCACCATCGCGGACAGGTTCTTTGCTGCAACTTTTTGATTTTTGAGGTCAACGACCCATTGGGGGCCAATATGAACGCCGCCGTCCTTGTACCCATAGCGGACCAAGAAGAAATGCGGGCCATATTTGGTTTCATCCCACCACACGGCCTCCCAACCCACGGGCTCACCCGAAATCTGAAGCTGTTCTTTCTGGAATTCGGGATTTGTGACCGCTTCGTCGTAGGTCACCGGAACGACTTCCTCAGCTTCGGCCTCGTGTTTCTTTTTCCGGCCTCGTTTGGACTTAGCCTCTTCTTCGGCTTTCTTGAACGCAACGGGGTCCAGGGGCGGCGTGACGGTCATCCGTTTCACGAGTGCAATGGCGGCCGAACCCTTGTCGGCCCATGGATTGATCCGCTCCACCACGTCGGGCTCAACGATCGTTTTCACAACGACTTTGTCTGCCACCCTCGTGAGTTCGTAGACGATGAATCCGCCGAGTCCCAAGATGAGTGCAATAATCCCCCCCAGAACGATTTGAAGAATCGAGCGTGTTTCCATATCTTCACATCCGGTGGCCAGAAAACTTTGGGGGCGATGTTATCAAATAGAACGGCGGACGTAACCCGAAACTACGGAAGTTCGTAGATGCGCAGGTTGTCGAAGCGAACTTTGGCCGTCCAGTTGCTAAAAGCAAAGAACCGATGACTTCGACCTTCCAAACGTTCTGCGTCTGGATAGGCCATGACCAATTCACCGTCGATAAACCAGCGAAGCTCACTGTCTGTGCGCTCCACCGCCATTTTATAGACCTGCTTAGGTTTCACTTTCTTGGAAGGGATGGCCAACCGGTCATCGCCGTGTTCGTCGAGTCGAGCGATGACGTCGAGGGAGTTATTCCAGCCCCCAAAAATCACGATATAACCCGATGCGTGCCGCTCACCGTCGCCAAAGACTTCAAATTTGAGATCGCCTTCAGGCGTGAGAGATTCGGCGTCAAATTCTACCCGAACTTTCTCGGGGAGCGGCTCCTTGAGCCATAACGGGTCGTTCTTGAGTTGGCTGCCGGTCAGCCATCCATCGACGACCTCCCATTTGCCTGAACCGCCCTCCCCGACTCCTCGCAGCCACGTGGGCCCAAGCACGGGTTTGGAAAAGTCCTCCGAAAACACAAGGCGACGACTCTCGACGCTCGACGAGCCGATTTCACGCGACTGGCATCCCAGACTGAGGCCACACAGAAAAATAAGGAGGAGGAGTCGCATCAGCTTACGTCTTCAACGTTTTTTTTGAGGGCTTCGCGTTTTTCTCGAAGTCGGTCCGCGAGCGTGGTTTCTTCCTCTGCGCTCGACAGTTCTCCCTCGAGCACAAGTTTATTGCGCTTGAACACCTGAGCTTTGGGTGCGGATGATTTTGCGACTGATTCGCCGCTGATGCCCGAGAAACCTTTCTTTTCGACGGTAGCGTCCATCGACGGCATCGTCTTTTCCGAGTCCGAAAACCCATCGATTCGAACCGTTCGCCGCAAATCATCTTCAGCGACATCGTCATGGAGAAGCGCATCGATGCCTTCCCAGTCCAAGTCTTCGGTGCTTAGAGCCGCAGGACGGGCTGCCGCAGGCTTGGGCGCAGGCCCGAGGCCTCTCATGGTCGGAATCTGCGTCACGTCGCCGTCGAGCACTTCTTCTTCCTCAACAGCTGCTTTGGCTTTGCTGGCAGGCGAATCGAACGCCGAGAGGGAACGCATGTGTTCACTGTCGATATCGAGTGTTCGGTCGGCGTCCAAGAGTGAGCCATGTTTCAAGTCATCTTCGAAAACCAAGGTGCCGCGAGCTGGTGTGGGATCGCTTGCCTCAGAGTCC
>JBFFMO010000262.1:0-6223 GCA_041554035.1 Allomicrovenator sp.
AAAGTCGGTCACCAACGCCAAAATAGTCCGGTTTGGAACCACGACATGTTCGCGTGCATAACGCAGGGCTTTGGCGATATGCGTGCCGCCGCCGACCTCGACTTCGAGCAAGAGTGAGAGCGGGTCTACGGCTTGTTCGCTCAGGTCGATGACCTGTGTATTAAACGCGTAGAACTTAACGCTTACCGAGGGCAAAGATTGCAGAATAGCCGCCATGATTGCGGCGTAAATGACCGAGGGTGTCATCGAGCCCGAAACGTCGACGACCAGCACGACATGCCAGTCCAGGGATCGTTTGGCTCGCGTTTTAAAATAGATTCTTTCGGGGACAACGCGCCGGGTGCCGTCTTCGAGTTCGCGCAGACGATCCAGATTGGCGCGCACGGTTCGTTTTAGATCGATGGGACCGCCCGGCCTGCGCGTGGGTGCTGGTGTCGCAAGTCCAGTAAGGGCGGGGCGGAGCCGTACAGCCAATTCTTTGACCAGCTGGTCCACTACTTTACGAATTAATGACCGTAATTGGCCTAATTGGCCGTCCGAAAGTCCGCCTTTTAGACTTAATAATGATTCAAGTAATTCGACCGATGGGGCGATATTTTCGCCATCTAATTCGAATGCAGCGGTGGGATAACCGTGTGTTATTGCGGTGCCAAGCACTTCTTCGCGAACTTTTTCGCCAAATAAATTCTGAAGTTCGTCGGCCCATTCCCGGATATTGGGGAAAGCGTCTTCTTTTCCGCCTCCACCGCCCAGTCCTCCGCGAGATCCTTCGCCTTCGCCGCCGCCATAAAGCTGTTCAAGCGCCCGAGCCGCTTGGCCAGCCATGCCCTTCATTTTTTCGCGTTCACGGCCAAGGATGAGTTGCCAGCGCTCCAACGCGTTGATGCGCAAGTCTTTGCGTTCGGCGCGCTCTTGCGGGTCTTCCACGTCGTCGTAGGTTCGTCGGGGCGGGTTTAGGAACGTGGAGGCGGCTTCGCGCCCAGCTTCGTCGGCGACTTTCCAGATTCCCAGCAATTCGGGGTCTTGATTCAGTACAAACGCGCCGTGGTGACCGCGAGGATCAAGCGTTTCTGGAAACGCGTCGGAAAGTGAAGCCAGCAAGCGGTCTCGAGCTGCGGCAGAAAGGCCGTCGAAGCCACCGCGAAGCGCTGGCAATGCCGCGAGGAAGTCAGTGTCGTCGATCGTTTCGATTTGTTCGGAAAGCTGGTCCAAAAGGGTCGCGTCGTTTTCCAGCAGCGACGAGGCGGCTTTTAAGAGGCCGCTCAGCCGCAAAGACAGATCGCGCCGGGTCTCCGCATTATTGGCCGAGATCAGCCAAGACACCGTTGTTTGTCCGAAGGCCTCGGCGTCGACTTTGCCCATCACGACCTGAGCCGCCAAGCCTGCACCTTGCATCACCGGAGAGCCTTCTCGGGCGAAGAGTTCGGCAAGCCAGCTCAGGCGGCCGGTTCCAAGTTCGTCGTCAGCGGGCTGCAATTCGGCAAGAGCTACAACTTCCATGAAATCGACCACATCGCCGAGGTCGTCAGATCCCGTGAGGCCTTCGCAGGCGCGAATCGCGGCGGCCAAAAACGAAGCTCGCGGAAGGTTTGGAAGGTCTAAGTTCTGGGCATCGAGTCCCGGGAAATGCCCTTGATGCACGGCTTCCAAAAAGCGAAGTCCGTCCAGAATTCGCCGCAGGTCTGCAATGGGCAGGTATTCGGTATGCAGCAGGTGAATCGATTCCGAGGTCAATTCGGGCAGGGCAGCCCGCGCTGCTTTTTCGGCGACCGCAAGCATGGCGCGGGCGTCCCACGTGTCCTCTTGTGCATCGCGCGCTTGTTGCCATTTTATCGCGCCCTGTGCGGCCTGTTCGAGCGTGACGCCCCAAATGCCGGCAAGCTCGATCATGGCGTCGGTCGAAACCTCCCATTTGAGGTCCCAAAGGCGAGTCAGAGTTTCGGTGGCGCCAATGGCTTGGCCGGCGGCCTGGGTTCCGTAAGGAATGCCGCAAACGCCCAGGCGTTCCAACGTGACATGGCGCCGCATGTCTTTGTCGCCTCGCAAGGGGTCGAGGCGCAACGTGTCTTTGCTGGCTCCGCCGGGGCCTGGAAGTCCAAGGTCTTGCAGGGTTTCCAGGACATGCGGATAGAGGCCACTTCGGGGTGTTTCTGGGGCCAGCCGACCGCGTTGTCGGCCCACCATCACACGTTCGATCGATTTTGCGAGGACCCGTCCACGCCCCAGAAGCTCTCCACGGGCCATGGCGGATTGCATGGCTTCCAAGACTTCGAGTCGACCAGGCGCGGGGAGGCCACGCAGGCTGGCGAGGTCCAGTGCCATTTGGGTTGCGGCGGTGGCGTCGGGAACGCCAGAAACATGGCCCTGTGAGCGAAGGTCGCGTGATACAGCAACGATAACGTCGGCCGCCAAATCCCTCACCGCGTCTGGGGTTTTCAGCGCATGCATCACTCGCTGCTGCCACATCGGGTCGCGAATGCCGGCCGGATACATCGAACGAGAATCCAGCAATTCAAATGCATACGGAATCAACGACGTAATCATCTTCGATGGTGCTTCACTTGGGTCAGGAATGGGGCGGCCAAGCATCTGCGGTTCGGCCAAAAGTGCGGGCGCATGAAATGCCCCAATCACCACGGCGACCTTTTTGTCGTCGTAACCGCCGGCCTCCTTGATGACGGCGCGCATGCGTGATTCACGAACAGCGTCCAGGCTTGGGATGGCATTTTGCAGGTGCCTGTCCCGTCGCAACGCCCAGCCCAAATACAAGCCGGCTCGTCGAATAGCTTCCGCCGTTGCGCCCGGTGCGCGGGCTTCTACGGAGCGGTCCCAAAGGTCTTCAAATCCCGTGGAGGAAAAATACTTTTCGACCGAAGTCATCGCGTTTTCTTCGATTTGATACGATTCGCGTTCGTAGTCCATGCGATGGCCCGCATGCAGGTCGCAAGAGCGCACTGGCACTTTGTTTCGGACGGCCCAGCGAATCGCAGAGAGCTCTGGAGAAAAATCAGCAAAGGGGTAAAACGAAAGCCCATCACCCGATTCAGGAACGGCCGCAAGCGCAACGGGAGCCGTCGTTTCGGCGTGGCCGAGCCATTCCATCCACGAATCAAATTCAGCAGGCAAT
Source organism: Allomicrovenator sp. (assembly GCA_041554035.1). Classification (GTDB taxonomy): domain Bacteria; phylum Myxococcota_A; class Bradymonadia; order Bradymonadales; family Bradymonadaceae; genus JBFFMO01. The sequence goes on from JBFFMO010000262.1 coordinate 3,128, forward strand.
TCGATCAGCACTTCGTCTGGGCCAAATTGGTCCAGAAGCGCATCCACCATGGCCGAAACCGCGGGCGAATGATGCCTTACTCCGATCAAATAGGGCTGGGTCGAGGCCACCAGAGCTTCGAGTTCTTTTTTGAGTTCTTGTTCCATCAGAACGACTCGGCGTGGGCCTGTTCGATGATGGGGCGCAGCTCAAGAAGTCGCTTCCACATGCGGGCTCCGCCCTCTGCGCGTTTTTTTACCACGCCATCCCAATACGAAAGTAATTTACCCCGGTCGTTGGGGTCATCTTTGAGTACGACGCCCAATAAATAACCGGGAAATAGCGATAATATATCGCGGTCTGACGAAAAATAGGCTTGCTGTAAACCAAGTGACGACACGACCGAGACGCATTCAGCAGTGCTCATCACGGTGCTTGGTTTTTCGACCGCCCAACCTTCGACGCTGCGGCCGTTGCGCAGGTCACGAAATGCCGTGACCACCGCCTCTAACACCGCGTCATCGACACCAAGCTCTTGTTCAACGCGCGCCAGATTGGCTTTCGCACGATTGGTAACCAGTGCTTTTTCTCGCTCAAATTCCGGGATGGGATGAACCAATTCGAAATTAAATCGACGTTTTAGTGCGGCCGACATTTCTGAAACCCCGCGGTCACGAAGGTTGGCGGTCGAAATGACATTAAATCCAGGCTGCGAAAATTCGATGCGCGTCCCGTTTTCGTCCGCCAATTCGGGCACGGCGAGTCGACGATCCGAAATGATCGAAATCAAGGCATCTTGGACTTCGGGCAGGCAGCGAGTGACCTCTTCGATGCGGACGATCGAGCCGTTACGCATGCCGGTCATCACAGGAGACGGCACAAGCGCTTCGGGTGTGGGGCCGCCCGCCATCAGCATCGCGTAATTCCAGCCGTAACGAAGCTGGTCTTCTGTCGTTCCCGCAGAACCTTGCACGGTCAACGCGCTGGAATGTGAAATAGCTGCCGCCAGAAGCTCCGAGAGCATCGACTTCGCAGTGCCGGGCTCGCCAACAAGCAAGAGGCCTCGTTCACTGGCGAGTGTCACGACACAGCGTTCAACGAGGTCACGTCCACCGACAAATTTCTCGGAAATTTCGAGCTGTGCGGGGCCATCGGATTTGGCGCCTTTAGGAAGCTTCAGTTTCTGCCCATTGCTGCCCGCTACAAAGGCGACCACGGCGCGCGGTGAGAGGCGCCAACCGGGCGGTTTGGGCCCGTCATCCCAGGCAGCAAGGAAGCTCAGTTCTTCGGCGAATACGAGTTCAGCAGGTGGTGACTGTACGGGTTTCATGCGGCGTCCATCCTCAAAAATGTATGGGATTTCATACCGCGGATTTCAAAGGCGTGTCACCTGCGGCACGGATCAAATTCAGAAGAATTCAGACGGGTAGTTCAACGGCGTGAGTCTGTGATAAGGTCGCGTGGTAATAGCAAAAATCGAATTAGGGTTGGTCAGTGAATCGCGCATTGAAGGGCGTCTTGGGGGCAGTTTTAGGTGTTTTGGGCCTATTGCTCTGTCTCTATTTCGGTCCGCGTGTGTACCGGATGCTTCGAGCTCGCCCCCTTGAACCAGCAGTTTGGTCGCAAGATTTCGACGCGCGGGCCCGTATGGTCGATGACGTCGTGGGGTGGATCGAAAAAGACCATCCGACGCGCCAGGCGCTGATCGACCGACTTGGACAGCCCGATTCGTCGGCGACTTCGACGAAGTGGCAAGGCGACTTTTCCTACAAATTGGACTCCGGCAAGGACGTTCAAATTGACCCGTACACGTTGGAAGTCTGGTTCTCGGGTGACCGAGCGACTCAAGCCAGACGCGTTCAACATTAGCTGCCGGATCGAAGATGAAAGGAACTTTTTTTTGGATCGCTGCGCTCGCATTGCTCGCTTCGTGCGGCGGATGTGATGACAACGAACCCGAATCCAACGGTGAATTTGTCGCTTTTTCGGACGTTGAATTCGAGATTTGTGGAAACGGCCAAGACGACGATTCGAATGGACTCGTCGACTGTGCCGACAGGATTTGCCAACTCGATGAGAGTTGCCGTTTTGTGCCCGCCAACCCATCTGAATTCGCCAAACCATCTACGGCCGGTAACCTCTCCAGTTTTTACGAACAGGTGAAATTTTTGGTCGAGGGTGAGCAGGCGGTGGTGCGTGCGGTGGATTTGGAACGACTGAACCGAAGCAGTGTTTCGGTGGCCCGAGGCCGCATCTTGGATCGCGACGGCGAGCCACTATCTGGCGTACGAGCACGGATCGCTGGAGCCCCCGAATATGGCTACACTTTTTCGCGGTCAGACGGCTGGGTGGATTTTGTCGTGAATTCTGGGGAGGAATCTGTGGTCATTCGGTTCGATGACCAAGACGTACTGCCTGTCGATATCAGCGTAGAGCTTGAAGAAAATGCGTTCGCAAACGGTCGCGATGTGGTGGCGACATCGTTGGATTCGGTTGTGAATGTCGTACAAAATGGGCAGGCGATCCTGCAAACTCGATATTTTGAGTTCGGCGCCGTGGAGCCAAGACCCCGCAGAAGTGAGTCAGTGGAACTCGTGGCAATCTGGCGGGTCGCGAACAGACTACTACGGCTATAAGAATTGAGTGGCGGCCAGGTGTCGAGGCTTCTCAAGCCGTTTCGGCTTGCGGTTCGCGCGGCTCGATCGGCACTTCGACGCCAAGATCCCGAGCGTAACGCTCTCGCAAATCATCAGCGACCGCTCGCGGCCCGCGTTCCATCAGATCCGCGTGTGTGATTGGTTCCAGAAGACGGATCTTGACCGTCCCACCCTTGCAATAGAGCTTGTCTCTGGACCAAGTCTCGGCCGCCCCATCGATCACGACGGGAATGATTTCGGCGCCCGCAACCTCGGCCATCCGAAACGCGCCCATCTTGAATTTTGACGGTGCGCGGGAGCTTGTTCGCGTTCCTTCTGGCGCAATAAAAACGCTCAGCGACTCGTCGCGAATCCGTTCTCCGGCTTTCTCGAGCGATGCGGTGGCGCGCTCTCGATTGCTGCGGTCCAACAACACCAAGCCGGCGATATAGGCCGACCATCCGATGAACGGAATGTAGAT
>JBFFMO010000263.1:0-6193 GCA_041554035.1 Allomicrovenator sp.
ATTTTGTAGATGTTGTCTGCGCCAAAAACACACACGTCCTGCGGGGTCTCGTCGGCGATCAAGTTCAGGTTCTGATAAATCGCATCAGCGCTGCCGATGTACCACCCGGGGCCCGTGCGCTGTTGGGCCGGCACAATCTCGATGTATTGATCGACTTGAGAGGGCAGGTGCCACCCTCGCGAAATATGCTGTGAAAGGGATTCGCTCTTGTACTGCGTGAGGACCTTGATCTTAAAAAAACCGCTGTTCACGAAATTCGAAAGCGCAAAATCAATGATGCGATAACGTCCACCAAACGGAACAGCAGGTTTCGCGCGTTCGGCAGTTAACGGGCGGAGCCGGCTTCCTTCGCCGCCTGCCAAGATCATCACCAAAACGTCGTCATGCATCACGAAAGCTCAAGTTAGGAGAAGGAACCCGGCCACGGCCAGGAGCACCAACACGACCACGACCCCCACAATCATGATTGCGGGTGTCTTCTTTTCTGCGGGTCGATTCGGTGTGGGCATCAAAAACGCTGGCATTTCGCCTGTTCTGTCCGCTCTGCTCTGCTCAGCAGGCACAAACTCGGCCTGACCGGCAAAAGAAGCGTCAATCTCGACCGAGTTCGACGAGATCTTGTTCTGCAATCGGGGCGCGTTGGGCATCGTTCCGGGAGCAGCACCGGCCTGAGGACCTGACGGTGGGCGGTCATGCAACGGGACGTCTTCGCCAGGTCGACGTTCGTTTCGGATCTTCGACAGCACGTCCAGACTGAGTTCCGACGTCTGATCGTGTTCGGCAGCAACCTCGGCCTTTGGCGCCGCCGCGTGGCCGCCGGGGTAGGTCTGCCGCCGTCGCATCACCTCGTCCAGATTTCGTGACTGCCAGTCTTCCCCTTCTTCGAGCGGAGCCTCACGAATCGAAACGTCGTCCATTCCAAAATCGGCCCACTCGCGTGGGTCCTCAAAATCTCCGTCCTCATCCCATTCACCCACACTGTTCTCGATCTGCCCGTAGGTCTCGGCCATGTACAGGTCGAGGTCCTCGACTTCTTCAAGCGACACGATCCGATTGACCGCTTGCTGAATGGCTGCTTCGACCGCCGCGTCTTTTTCGGTGTGCTGTTTGGGGCGAGTCTGCTGGCGAACGGTCCGTACATAATGGGCGATCTGGAAGGTGGTGATCGGCTTGCCGTACGAGAACAAGAACCCGGCGAGAGCCATCGCAAGCTCTTCGGCTGTCTGATAGCGTTTCTCGATATCGGTTTCTAACGCCTTGCGAATGATCGCTTCATACGCCGGCGGCACGTCGTTTCGGTATTTCGAGAAGGGCTGGTTCTCGTTCTTGCGCACCTGCTGAAGGGTTTCAACGTCGGTCTCACCCAGAAAACGTCGTTCGCCGGTGAGCATCTCCCACATCATGATGCCGACCGCAAAAACGTCTGTCCGCGCGTCCACCTGCTCGCCAAACGCCGCTTCGGGCGAAAGGTAGCCGAACTTGCCTTTGACGATGCCCGGGTCTGTGGTTTCCACCTGACTTTTTGCCTTGGCCAGCCCGAAGTCGGTGATTTTCACCTCGCCTTCGACCGAGATCAAAACGTTGGGCGGGCTGACATCGCGATGGACGATGCCCAAGTGATTCTGCCCCTGATCCCTCTTGTTGTGCGCGTGGGCCAGCCCTTTGCACAATTCCAAGGCGATGAACCCGGTCTCTTCAACCTTGAGTTGTTGTTTGGTCGATTTGAGAGACTCGATGATGTTCTTGAGGTTCGTCCCGTCAACGAACTCCATCACGATGAAATAGGTTCCGTCGGCCAATCCGAGGTCGAACACCTGCACACAATTCGTGTGATTGAGGTGGAGGCTGACTTTCGCCTCGTCCAAAAACATCCTTACAAAACGCTCGTTTCGAGTCAGTTCTGGCAGGATGCGTTTGATCGCGACAAGCTTCTCGAAGCCTTGGAGACTGGTCGAATTGGCCTTGAAGACCTCCGCCATTCCTCCCGCATCAATGCGCTCGAGAACGTGATAACGCTGCTGGGCCATACTCTAATATCCGTCACCGCACGTCACGATTGCGTGAACCGCACTGAATTACTTGGGAACGCGGCACATTTCTGTGCCGACTAGGCGGAGTATATGGCCGGTAGGCCGGGGTGTCACGTAACCTGTCTCTGTCGAGTCTGACCGTCCACCGGTCGGGTCTCAGTTGGGTCAGAAACTTGTTTGATTCCAAGCACTCGGAAGATATCCACGTGATCGGCTTTGCCTTTGAGCTTGGTTGGCGGAAGTCGTTCTGTTTCAAGCAGAAAACCAACTTCTCTGAAGGTCATGGGGCCGATCAAAACTTCCTTTGCGGGAGCCTGCCCACAAAGCCGGCTGGCCGTATTTACGGTGTCGCCCATCACCGTGTAACTCATGCTTCGCGTCGAACCCATGTAGCCGGCCACGATCTCACCGGTGTTCAAGCCGATACCGATTTCAAACCGATGTTCCGCCGGAAGCGAGAGATTGAAGCGATCCATGGCCTGCTGCATTTCGACGGCTGCCCGGACGGCACGTTCGGCGTCGTCGTCGCGCGAAATCGGAGCGCCCCAGATGGCCATGATCTCATCGCCGACGAACTTATCGAGCGTCCCCTCGTATTTGAAGATGATGTCCACCATCAGCTCGAAATATTCGTTGAGCAAATTGACGACATCCTGAGGCGGCATGCGCTCAGAGAGCGTCGTAAATCCGCGAATATCGGCGAACATGACCGTCGCACGACGTAGTTCTCCACCCTTCTTGATGTCGAGTCGGCCACTCACAACTTCTTCGACCAACTGAGGTGACAAGAGACGATGAAGTTTCTCGCGCGTCAGGATCTCTTCTTCGAATTTCGTGAGCAAGCGTTGGTATCGAATCAAAATCGCGGCTTGCCGCGCAAAACCAGCCAGAATCTGAAGATCCTTTTCGGTGAATGCGCCCGAGGCAATCTTTGAATCAAGGTGGATCACGCCCAGAACTTCATCGTCATGAAGAAGCGGCACGCTCATCGTTGAACGGATTTGCTCCAAGATGATCGAATGGGAGCCCGCAAAACGCGAGTCCATCATCGCATCCGATGACAGGATTCCCTGTTTCTCGTTGATGATCTCGTTCAAAATGGTCTGCGAAATTCTAACGTGTTCGGGCTTTTTTGTCTTATCGCTCGGATCGCGGGACTTCACGACCATCGGGACCAGATGTTCCACGTTGGGCATGCGCAACAAGATCACGCCGCGATCGGCCGGGAAGATTTCGAACGCCTTATCCAGAATCTTGTTGAGAAGAACCTCAAGGTCCATCTCAAGTCCGATCGTTGACCCCAATTCATGGGCGATTCGGAGCTTTTCGTAGTCTTCTCGGAGCTGACGCTCCTCCACCTGACTTTCTGGCAGGAAGCGGGCTTCATTATTCGACGCCACTCGGCTGCGAATATGAGTGTCCATATTGTCGGCGTGAATCGTGACCCGGCCCGCGAGTGGGTCGGTCTGGACGTCTTCCTGGTAAACGATCTCGGAGGACCCAACCACAATCCGATCCCCATTGGACAGAATATGACTGACCGGAACGAGCTTTCCGTTCACAAACGTACCGTTACGGCTGCCGGCATCGCGCACGGCATACCTTCCGTCGGCCTGACGTTCGATGAACGCGTGCTCCTTGGAAACCACGCGATCCAGCACCTGAAGGGTCTGGTCGGGGTGGCGGCCAATAGAGGAAACGGCACCAAGTTCTACTTCGTGCAATCGTCCCCGTGTGTCGACGTAGCTCAGTTTCGCCATGAGCCCTTGTGGTCTGGAATATAGTGGTCTTATCCTGAGATTAGGTTAGCGTGCGAGACCTCGAATCTGCAAACGCAAACATAGTCTGACCATGGCCGAAGCCCCTACAGTCCTCTTGGTCGACGATGAAGTCGCCCACCTCAAGACGCTTGAACGCCTTTTTTCAAAGGAAGGCCTCAATGTGCTCACGGCCGAAGGCGGCCAAGCTGCCATTGAATTGGTGCGTCAACACCCGGTCCAATTGGTGATCACCGACTTGATGATGCCGGATCTCGATGGGATGGATCTGCTCAAGGTGGTTCGGACCCTGCGGCCGGAAGCCGAAGTCATCTTGATGACCGCGTTCGGCACAGTGGAGCGCGCGGTGCAGGGTATGCGTGATGGCGCTTACGACTTCATCACCAAGCCCATCAAACGCGCCACGATCTTGAAATCGGCCCATCAAGCGCTCGAGAGACAGGCGCTCATGGCCGAGAACCGGGAGCTCAAGGCCCAAATCGCGCAGCTCAGAGGGGAACGTGGAATTGTGGGTCAATCTGCGGCTCTGCGAGAGTCCTTGCGCCTGGTAGACCAAGTGGCGCCCACCGATGTCACGGTTTTGCTGACCGGAGAGTCGGGCACAGGAAAGGAGCTCTTTGCCCGGATGCTTTACGAACATAGTGATCGTCCAGATAAACCGTTTATCACCGTGAACTGTGCGGCTCTTCCGGAATCGATTCTGGAGTCGGAACTCTTCGGATACGAAAAGGGTGCATTTACCGGCGCGAATCAGCGTCGTATCGGCCGATTTGAAGCCGCCGACGGCGGAACGCTTTTTCTCGATGAGATCGGCGAGCTCTCACCGCAAGTTCAGGTCAAATTGTTGCGGGTCCTGCAGGAGTCGGAGTTTGAGCGCCTGGGCTCCAACGAAACTGTGCACGTCGATGTGCGGATCGTGGCCGCCACCAACCGTGATCTCGACGAGGAAATGCGCGTCGGTCGTTTCCGGGAAGACCTCTTCTGGCGGCTTAACGTCGTCAATATTCATATTCCCCGGCTTCGCGATCGTCTCGAAGACGTTCCACTGCTCGCTGAGCATTTCCTGAATCGATTCCGTCAGAAGAATCGTCGAGACATTCAGGGAATCAGCCGAGATGCGATGCAAATCATGGCGCGTTATTCGTGGCCTGGGAACGTGCGCGAGCTCGAAAATGTCCTCGAAAGGGCAGTTGTCTTGGACCGTGACGGCGTGATCGACGTCGATGATTTGCCTGAATCCGTGAGTGCTACTCCTGCTGAACAAAGGTCGCTGACGATTCCGCTTGGGACGACGCTTGAGGAAATCGAACGCCGGGTGATCGAAGAGACGCTCCGAATGACCGGCGGAGACAAGCGACTAACTGCGAACCTTCTGGGCATCGCAACTCGGACGATCTACCGCAAAATTTGAGTCGATATCGGCCTGTTTCCTTGGCTCACGCGACGGTCTTGGCTATTGTCACAGCCATGAGGCGTTCTTGCCGCAAAATCTGGAGTAAAAAAAATGTCTAAAGTACTGATGATTTCGTTCGCTAGTTTATTCGTATTTGCGTGTTCGGACGACGAAGCAACGACAAACAACGCGACAAATAACACGACGAATAACACGACGAACAACACGACGAATAACACGACGAACAACACGACGAATAACGCGACGAACAACACGACGAACAACACGACGAATAACACGACGAATAACACGACGAATAACGCGACGAATAACGCGACGAACAACACGACGAACAACACGACGAACAACTCGACGAACGGCGACAGCAGTTGCGCCGACCGCAATCTGACAGCTTGTTTCATTAACGATGAATGCCAGGCCACCGAGCGTTGTGAAGATGTTGGGGCGACAGTGGAAGTGGCATGCTGTGTTCCGGGTGCACGCGGAACAGGCGTTCTTGGCGACTCCTGTACTTCGGAAAACGACTGCGCGACGGCGCTTTGCGTTCAACGCAACGATGAGCCCTTCATCTGCACCCAGTTCTGTGATGGTGGGAACGTCTGTCCGACCGACTACACATGTAATGCAGCGATTGCCATGTGCTTTCCAAACCCAATTTGATGATTCTTTGGACCGACCACGTCCTGACCACGCAAGGACGGACGTGGTCGTCTGTCGCCAATTCGTCACATGATGGGTGGTTGACTCAAGACATCGTCTGCATGGCGATGTTGCGAACGGCGTTCCTGCGTCGCGTCGCCGGCGTTCATGGGTGGGAAAAAATCCCGGTGCCCCAGCTTCCGAAGCGTTTCGATTTGCAGCTCAGGGCATTGCTCGCAGCCCCGTCTTCGGCTTCAACTCAAAGAAGTATCGAGCTGATCATGTATGAGATTTTCGCGCTGCCGACGGCGCTGATTTGGGAAGTGGAAGCG
>JBFFMO010000264.1:0-6162 GCA_041554035.1 Allomicrovenator sp.
TCCAGACCGCCGCACTGATTCTGGGCGGAGTCGGTGTCGCAACCCTGGGCACTGCCATCATTTTGGACGCAACATGGGTGAAGACCGCTGTCGACGATTCGAACGCGACTCGAACACAAGATGCGTTCGACGAGGCAGAAAGCCGTCAGGGCATAAATAAAGTCCTTATTTTCTCGGGCGCCGCGTTGGCCCTTGGTGGGGGAGTCCTCTACCTGCTTTCACCCGATGAAACGCAAATATCCCTTTGGATAACGCCCACGACAGAAGGCGCCGCGCTTGGCGGAACCTTCTGACAAAACCGCTGGAAAACAAGGGGGAAACCGGATATACGGATCCATAGTCTGTATATCGACCCATCACTCTATCAAGGGCAACCACTATGCTCGGAAACGGAATCGTGCGCGCGCTGCCTTGGGCCGCCGCTGCCGCAATCCTCACCACATCTGGTGTCGTCAATGCATCGGGATTCTCGGCTGCGCGCTTCGGCGGCGAACGGGGTAACCCCACCGAAAGCAATCCATCGACGCTCTACTACAACCCGGCCGGCATCGGTTTTTCGACCGGCACCAACGTGTTGATCGACGTGACGACGGCGTTTCGTTCGGCGACTGCCGACCGTCCGACTTCGGCGATCGACAATCAAAACCCGTTCCCCGACGACCCCGACAAGAACGCTGCGGCGCTCGACGCGAATTCTGGCAAGGGCACTCTGAGCAACACCATCGTCGCCCCGATGATCGGTGTGACCACCGATTTCGGGCTCGATATCCCGCTCAGGGTTGGTGCCGCTTTTTACGCCCCATTTGGCGGTCAAGCCGTTTGGGACAAGAACGACGCTGCGGATCCTCAATTCCCAGGCGCTGTGGACGGCTCCCAACGTTGGTACACGATCGACGGGACCATCCGCACACTGGCCATCACCGGCGGCGCTGCGTACTACATCGAACCCGCGCGACTCTCGATCGGGTTGAGCGGCAACGTTTACCTCAACACGATTGAGACACTTCGCGCGCGAAACTCGGACGGAACCGACGACCTCGAAGTCGGCGGCAGTCTTAAAGAAGGCCGCTCTCTTGTCTCGGTGAAGAGCACGGATTTCGGCATGGGTGCCGGAGTTTTGTGGGAAGCCTGGCGACGTAAAGCATGGGTTGGACTCAGCTACCAAACACGCCCCAACTTCACCGGAAAGATGGAGCTCGAAGGCACGTTGAAAAACTACCTCGGAGCCGCTCAGCCCAACGAAGCTGACGTGATTCTGACCAGCTCGCTTCCGGACATCTTGCGCTTCGGAATCCGCGTGCGACCTAAGTTCCGCTACGAATTCAGACTCTTTGGCGACTACACGCGATGGAGCGCGATGGAGCAACAATGCCTTGTGGACGCGTCCATCTCGGATCTCGACTCCGCATGTGAAGTCAACGCCGACGGGTCTTTCACGAATCCCGACGCCGACACCGGCAAGGTGATTCAGAATCTTTCGCGCAAATGGAACGACGCCTTTGGCGTTCGAGTCGGCGGCAGCTACTGGATCTCGAAGGATCTGGAATTGCAACTTGGTGGTGGCTACGATTCGAATGCCATTCCTGACGAGGCTTTGGATGCCGCGTTGATGGACATGGATAAATTCACCGCGACGCTTGGCGTCGTTTATCAGGCCACCGAATGGATGGGCCTGGGAGTCGTAGCAACGAACGTGTTCTATCTTGAGCGCGACACCACTGACTCGGCCGGTAATAACGACCTGGTTCTGCCAAGTCGACAGCCTGGAAATCAGGCCGTCTACTCGCAGAACATCTTTGTGCTCAACACCAACGTTTCGCTGACGTTTTGAATATGAGAAATCGCATGAACATCTCGCGCGCACTTTTTGCCCTCTCAGCGGTCTCGTTGGCGGTTGCATTCGTCGCTTGTGACACGCCCGACCCGGAAGGCCGCTACGACGAATTTGGTAAACTCACCGAAGATTATCGAAGCACCACATCGACCAACAACGACCCAAATAACGCCGTACAAGTCGACTTTTCGGGCAGGTATTTCCTGTCGATCGCGACCTCCGTCCTGCCCTCGACGCCACTCTTTTTTGATACGACCGTCACGGTTGACGAAAACTTTGTGGCGAACTTCTCGTTCCAGCCGCTCAAGACGGACCTGACGCCTTCGACGGAACCACGCGCTGACGCTCGTGTTGCCGTGGGCGATCCCATCATCGTCAACAACGTCCAGCTCCTTGAAGACGGAACCTTCGAGCTCGAATTGACCGATGCCGCTGTCGATGGTGAAGCCAACCCGATTTCGGGTGGAGACATCGTCGCAACGATTAGGCTCAGTGGATTTGTGACCAGCGCCTCCGCTTTCTGTGGAACGGTCGATGGTCAAGTCTCCGAGCCCACCAACATCGGGCTCGCCGGTTCGACCTTTGGCGCCATCCCGATCGAAAACGACGACCTGACACTGATCACGCCGTCGGCAAAATGTGAAGCTGGCGTGGTGCCCGTCGACGACACCGGTTTGGATGCAGGTGATATGGACGATGCCGGTCCTGTGGCTAAAATCCGTTGCCCGGCGGGCCTCGAAGGCGATTACGTTCTGACCTTCAAGGCCGATGTGCAGTCGGAACGAACCCAAGTTCGGATGACCGTCGCGACCTCCGCTGACACGAACCTTTGTTACACAGGCGAGGTCGCATCACTGACAAGTGGCGACAAGATCGGTGACATTGAATACCTGCGTGAAGCCGACGGCATCATGCAAATCCTTGTGCCAAACTTCGCGATCCCGCCGGGTGCGACTCCACTGCTGCCAGATGGGGGCGAGTCACGCTTGGAACTCACGGCTTCAAACTGGACCACCGAAGGTTCCTGCGGTGACTTATTCTTCTCGATCGTTGGACTTCCCATCACCTCGGCCGGTAATTTCGCCGCAATTCGTGAGAACTCGACCTTGTTCACCATCGTCGACAGCATGACCTCGGCCAAATGCTCGGCCATCGAGCCCGTGACCGCTTGCGGCCTTGACGCGTACGCAGGGACCTACAACTTCAAGTTCATCACTGAGTCGACGGCGAGCGCGGGCGGAACTCCCACGCTCATCACGTTGGAACTCGCAACGAACCCGTTGACCTGCCTCTCAGGTTCGTGGATCTCGAAGACCACCGACACCACTTTGGCGAACGTGCAATACGCTGAACTTGACGGCACCGATCAGGTGAAGTTGACCGTTCGGAATTTTGTGATTCCGCCGGACCCAACCAACGTGATCTCATTCCTTCGCGACGGCGGACTCGCTGACGCGGTCATCAAGTCGACTCAATCCGTTCCAGGCACGTCGATGTGTGGAACCATGTCGGTCTCCTTGATTGAACCACTGCAAATCACATCAGCGGCAACCTTTGGTGCGGACGTGACCCTTGAGCCGGATGTGGCCTGCCCCTGAGCCCATCCTTGAACACTAAAAAGGCGGTCATTGACCGCCTTTTTTTTTAGTTTTTGGGGAGAGGTGGCGGAGAAATAATCTCGACGCTGAAGGTCTGCGCGGCAACGTCGGTCACGGAACAATCCAAAGCCATCGCCACGGCCTTGAGGAAATCAGCCTCAGCCAAATCGTGAACGTCGTCGGCCTCGATGATGCGAGTGACGAGCCCCAGGACCGCCAATTTATCCGGCTTCGACAGCGAAAGCATCGGCGCAACGGCATCGGCCAGAACAAAATCGGCGGCCACGAATCGCGAAAGGCGAGTCGAAAGCCCTGCTGGCAAATCGTCGGCGATGATTTCGGAAAGCACGTCCGAGATCTCTCCGGCTTCAAGACCGTCAAACTCACCGTCGGCGTGCGCGGCTGCCATCAGCAAATCGCAGAGCGCCTCAAGCTGCCGTTCATCCAATTGTATCGATTCTTTCATCAGTGCTCCTCGGAAATGAGGCGATTCTGTGTCCAAATTTGGCCGCGACGCAACCTCAGGACAAAAAAAGCTCCATCGCATGCACAAAAGCCGAGCCGTTGCTCGACAAACAGTGTGTACAAAATGGAGACACCTCATGAAAAAATGGATTGGATTACTCTTATTTATCTCGTTTTACTGCACCGATGCAGCGGCTGAAGAAGGCTCCGTGGCAAGTTCGGTCGAAAATACCGACGACTGGCGGATCGGCATGGGCGGCCGCGTTGGAGGCTATGGCTTTCGGCAGGTCAACGACGAGGGAAATCTGGATTTCGAAAATTGTCGCATGAACGGCATGGGCATCTTTTTGACCTCGGAGTTTGGCGAACATGGCTACTCCGAACTCGCCGTCGATTTCTACCACACGATCGCGGAGCCCCAGCGTAATGGGGTCGATCGACTCTCGATGCACACGACATTGGCTTTGGGCCTTAAATTCCTTCCGCACCGTTTCATTTCGCCGTTGGTTGAGCTCGGAGGAGGCGTCGAACTGACTTCCGCCGAGGTGTACGGCGTGCGCCAAGACGCCATCGCGCCCGTCGGCTTTCTGGGCATCGGTGGGGAGCTTAATTTTGGCGACTTGAAGGCGGGCATGGCCATTCGGACGAACGCGATGCAAGTGCCCGAATACGGTTGGAACGAGTCCGAATCACTTCAGTGGCGGACCGAAGTGGCCGGCCAGGCCATCTTCTGGATGCGGTACGTACTTTAGAAGGGCCGCGAGCCGCCGATGGCAAGCTGCAGATGTTCGCGCAGACCAAAATAGGTTTCGTCGATCGAGAATAAAAGAAGCTCTCGAATTCGAACCTCGTGGCCCAGATTTCCAAACGACAGACTGCCGTATCGGACGCAGGACGCCGCCGTTCCCAACTCGCCGCATAGGAGGAGCCCTGCTCGATTCGACGAGTGCTCCATCGCGTTGAGCCAGCCGGGCATATCCACGGAAGAGCCACGCTGTTTGAACTTCGCGACCAGACTTCGAAGAGGCGCCTTCAAGGGCTCGGGGATCTTACGAAGCTCCTTCACCGCTTTTTCGAAATTCGCGTCCCGATATTGTTTTGTGTACCCGAACGAAGGGTCAGCCGAATCCAAAACAGCCATCAGCATCGTCTGCAACGCATCTGCCGGAAAAATCGATCCCAGATAGTTTTCTGGGCGCATCGCGAACGCGAGTTTAGCCGCGTAAAACGCGCTCTCACGGTCATTTTGAGATTCAAGACGATCGGGACCAACACCCACCGAAGGCGTTTCGCCGTTCAAATTCACCACGCCCGGGGTTTTGGTCTCAAAGAGATCTGGCGCCGAGGGCATCGCCAGACACTGGGCAACGTAGGTCCAAATCTGCCTGAAAACGACATTCGCCTCAGCGTGAATATGCGCGCGCTTGGGATCGATTCCGTGCGCGCGAATGGGGACCCCGTAACTCGACCTCAGACCTTCAGCAGCATAGGAAAGCAACGCGCTGATCACCGAATCTTGCGAGGAATGATTGAGTCTTGAGTACATCTCGTGCGTCAACACGCCCTGCCCCAACCTCAGATTTCGGCCCAGATATTTTTGGTAATAACTCTCTTCGTGAGCGGTGGAAGAACGAAGAAAGGACAGGGCACCAGCGACACACCATGCGGCGTCAAAGCGTTCCGTATGCAAGTACGCGTCGTGCAAGACATGGAACGACTCGACCCGCTTGGGATCCTCGGCAATCAGGCGCCTATGCTCCTTCAAAGCCCCTGCGGCATCCCCCATTTTCTCATAAAGCTCGGCGAGGATTCGGCGGTACTTTTCATCGCCCTGACTCAACGACTCCAGGACTTTGTAGGCGTCGACCGCCAATTCGTAATTCCCAAGGCGTGAGCGGTAGATCTCGGCCAACCCTTCCCATAAAAGTCGTTCGGTTCGTTGGGCATTGGCCGTATCAACGGGCGTGATGCGATTGAGCATGCGCCGGTAGGAGCGCTCCAGCTCCTTCCAGTCACGACGGCTCGTGAAGATGCGGTCGATGGCTTCGAACGACTTGAGCATGTCTTTGTCGTCGTCGAGCGCGGCCTCAAAATGCTCGACAGCCGCAACCTCATTGCCAACATGGTCACGATTAAGCACTCCTGCCGTATAATGCAGTGTCGCGCGCCGAGCGGGCTGCGTTTCTCCCACAATCAGGCGCTCCAACACCTTCACGGCAAGCGGGTACTTCTCGGTACGGGTGTAGAGATCGAGCAACTTGCGCA
>JBFFMO010000265.1:0-6161 GCA_041554035.1 Allomicrovenator sp.
CGCCATATCCGGATCGGTCATGATCGTGGCGGGATTGGAATTGACGAGGACCACACGGTAGCCCTCCTCCTTCAGCGCCTTGATCGCCTGCGTGCCGGAATAATCAAACTCGCACGCCTGGCCGATAACAATAGGACCAGCGCCAATGACGAGGATCGAGGAGATGTCAGTACGTTTGGGCATTTAGGCTACCTTAAATCCGAGCGAGATCGAGGCATCCACCGCGCGAACTTCGTTGTGGAAGGCTTCCAAATACTCCTCACGCCGGGCGCCGGCGCGTGTCAGGACTTTGACCGCGACGGGTTCACCCTCTGAGACATGGACTCCACCCCACACCTCTCCCATGCCACCTTTTCCGATGATTTGACGTAATTCGAATGGTCCGAGGGCTGTAGGCATGATCAAGAGCAATGGGTGAGAGGTTCCAGTCCACATTATCTTTTGAATCTTGTGACTACAACTTCGCTTCCTCAAAGTAAGCGTGCGACCACCATATTTGTTGAGGATCGGCGGCTGAGGCGCCCGACATCGTGTGCTTTCTTGGCAAATGTCGATACTCGACGTGCCTTGCGCCCTTGAATTTGCAGCGAATCAACGCTATCTCGTGGCGACCCCGCGGGCCTTGCTGCGCGGTCACAATAGTGTTTTGCCACGTGTGATTGCCATGCCTAGACGACAAGACCTCAAATCCATTTGCATATTAGGCTCTGGACCGATCGTGATTGGTCAGGCCTGCGAGTTCGATTATTCGGGAACCCAAGCGATTCGCGCCCTTAAGGGCGAAGGAATGCGGGTTGTGTTGGTGAATTCCAATCCCGCCACGATCATGACCGATCCCGATATCGCCGACGCGACCTACATCGAACCGCTTACGGTCGAGTACGTCACGAAGGTGTTGGAACGGGAACGTCCAGATGCGTTGTTGCCCACAATGGGCGGTCAAACGGCGTTGAATTTGGCGATCAGGCTGGCCGAGGAAGGTGTTCTGGAACGTCTGGGCATCGAAATGATCGGTGTCACCCCGGAAGTGATCGCCCGAGCCGAAGATCGCCAGCAATTCTCGGATTTGATGGCAGAGATCAATGTCGCACAACCGCTCTCGGGCGTGGCACGCAACATGGACGATGCGTGGAAAATCCTTGAGCGCACGGGTTTCCCTGCGATCTTGCGACCGAGCTTCACGATGGGCGGCAGTGGCGGAAATATCGCCTATAATCGCACCGAGTTTGAAGAGTTCGTGAAATGGTCGCTCACCCAGAGCCCAACCCACGAAGTGCTGATCGACGAGAGCCTCATTGGCTGGAAAGAATTCGAACTCGAGCTCATGCGGGACCGAAACGACAACGTCGTGATCATTTGTGGGATCGAAAACCTGGACGCCCTCGGTGTTCATACGGGCGACTCGATCACGATTGCCCCGATTCAGACGTTGTCGGACGTCGAATATCAGGCGATGCGTGACGAAGCGATTGCCATCATCCGCAAGGTGGGTGTCGAAACCGGTGGCTGCAATATCCAGTTCGCGGTCGACCCACAAACCGGTCGCCGCGTGGTGATCGAGATGAATCCTCGAGTGTCGCGCTCTTCGGCGCTGGCCTCCAAAGCGACAGGCTACCCCATCGCGAAAGTCGCAGCATTGCTCGCGATCGGGTACACCTTGGATGAAATCCGTAACGAGATTACGGGCAAGACCTCCGCGGCATTCGAGCCCGTACTCGATTATAATGTGGTCAAAATCCCACGATTTGCGTTCGAAAAATTCCCAGGCGCCAGCGACCGATTGACGACTCAGATGAAGAGTGTCGGTGAGGTCATGGCGATCGGTCGAACCTTTCCCGAAGCGCTTCTAAAGGCCGTTCGTGGTCTCGAAACCAACGATATTGGCCTGACGCCGCGCATGACGCCTGCCCCTGGGAAAACGCCGGCTGAGACACGTGAATTCTTTGCTGCGTCGTTGCTCAAACCCACGCCGAAACGTTTGTTTTTTGCGATGGATGCTCTCCGCGCAGGCCTCACGATTGCGGAAATCTCCGAGATGACCGGCTACGACCCCTGGTTCACAAATCAGCTTCGGCTGATCTGTGAGGCCGAAGCGGCTTTGCTCGGAGTCGGTCGCATCGAGTCGGTTGACGGAGCATTGATGCGTCGCATCAAACGCTTGGGTTTTGGAGATCCCCATATTGCTCAACTTTTGGGTAGCGATGAAGTCACGGTTCGCGCGCGGCGCGAGACGCTGAACGTGAAACCGGTGTTCAAACAGGTGGATACTTGCGCCGCCGAGTTCGCGGCCGTGACCTCGTATTTTTATTCGACCTTTGAATCGGGCGAAAACGAGGCCGAATCTGATGACCGGCCGTCGGTGATGATTCTGGGCGGTGGTCCCAATCGCATCGGTCAGGGCATCGAATTCGATTATTGCGCGGTGCATGCGGCGATGGCCCTTCGTAAACAGGGCTATCGAACGATCATGGTGAACTGCAATCCCGAGACGGTGAGCACCGACTACGACATTTCGGACCGTCTTTATTTCGAGCCGCTGACCTACGAAACGGTCATGGAAATCGTCGAAACCGAGCGTCCTTTGGGCGTGATCTTGCAGTTCGGCGGCCAGACTCCGCTCAAACTCGCCGAACCGCTTGCCGCGGCAGGCGTGACGATTCTAGGCACGTCTCATGACGCCATCGACCGAACTGAAGACCGAAAACGTTTCAATCTGATTGTCGAGAAGTTGGGGCTTCTTCAGCCTGACGCTCGAATTGCGGATTCGTTCGAAGAAGCCGTCGGGTTTTGCGCAGAGCTTGGCTACCCAGTTCTGGTGCGTCCAAGCTACGTTCTGGGCGGACTTGCGATGCAAGTTGTCCACGAAGAAAGCGAATTGCGGGATGTCTTTGCGCGCGCCGTGGGAGAATCGCACGGTAAGGGCGTCCTTCTGGACAAGTTCCTGGATCAAGCGGTTGAGGTTGATGTCGACTGCATCCGCGATGGCCAGACGGCCGTCATCGGCGGGGTCATGGAGCATATCGAAGAAGCCGGAGTCCATAGTGGAGACTCCGCATGCGTGACTCCCCCTCACCATTTGCCCGAATCTGTTTTGCGAGTGATTCGTGAGCAGACCATCGCGATGGCGCACGAACTTGGCATCATCGGTCTGATGAACGTTCAATTCGCGGTCCAGGAACGAAACGTGTTTGTCCTCGAGGTCAATCCACGTGCCAGCCGGACCATTCCATTCATCTCCAAATCAATCGGAAAGCCGCTCGCCGGTTTTGCAGCGCGCTTGATGCTCGGCGAGACGCTCGAAGACGTGGGACTGACGAAGGAAATCATTCCCAAACACTTCGCGGTCAAAGAAAGTGTGTTCCCGTTTTCCAAATTCCCTGAGGTCGACACGATCCTTGGGCCCGAAATGCGCTCGACGGGCGAAGTCATGGGCATCGACAAGGACTTCAATGCGGCATTTATCAAGGCTCAGATTGGCGGGTTCAATTCACCGCCCGAGTCCGGTCGCGTGTTCGTGAGTGTTCGCGATATCGATAAATGGAGCATCGTGCCCATCGCGCGAAAACTAAAAAGTCTTGGTTTTGATGTGGTCTCGACCCGCGGGACGGCGCGCTACTTGATTGAAAACGGGGTCACTGCGACACCGATCAATAAGGTCAAAGAAGGCCAGCCCCATATTGTGGATGCGATTATCAATGGAGAAATTGATATGGTCATCAACACGACAGTTGGTGGACCGGCGATCCAAGATTCAAGGTCGATTCGACGTGAAACACTGAACCGAGGCGTGCCATACTTCACGACCTTGGCAGGTGCCGCCGCTGCAGTCGGTGCGCTTTTCGAGTCTCAGACCGCGACACGTGGTGTCCGGTCCATACAAGAGTTCCATGCCGACGTAGCGGCGGACAATCTACAGGTGACCCCATGAAAATTCCGATGACCACAGAGGGTTATCGCGCGCTGCGCGACGAGCTCGACCAACTCAAAAAGGTTGAGCGACCCAAGATTTCGGCTGAGATCGAAGTCGCTCGTGCCCATGGCGACCTCAAAGAAAACGCCGAGTATCATGCGGCCAAAGAAAAACAGTCGTTCATCGAAGGACGTTTGCGCGAGATCGAAGCCAAACTTTCCAACGCCGACGTGATTGATATCAGCACCGTCGAAGGGTCAAGAGTGGTTTTTGGCTGCACGGTGACGTTCATCGACGTCGATACCGAGGAAGAGCTGACCTACAAGATCGTGGGCGATGACGAATCGGACCTGAAAGGCGGGAAGATTTCCTTCGGATCTCCGCTCGCCAAGGCTCTGATTGGGCGTGAAGAAGGTGACGAGACGACGATCAGGGCACCAGGCGGCAACCGAGTCGTCGAAATTACGAGCGTCTCCTACTCCTAGTGGCGCCAGATTGTAGCTGCGGGCGGCTCCCACGCACTCAACATATCGACCAGCGCCGCAATGTCCGGATGGACACAGACCATCGCTCGGTCGTGCGCGCTCAGGAATCCTTCGGCCACCATATGGTCGAGCATCTTCACAAACGGGTCGTAGAATCCCTCCACGTTTAGCAACCCAAAGGGCTTGCCGTGGATGCCGAGCTGCGCCCACGTGAAGATCTCGGTGAACTCTTCGAGCGTTCCCATTCCACCCGGCAAAGCGATAAATGCATCGGAAAGCTCGGCCATTCGGGCTTTGCGCGTGTGCATGGTGTCGACCAAAATGATCTCGGTCGCACCTGCATGGATTCGCTCGCGGTCGGCAAGGCCGTGCGGAATCACACCTGTGACTCGGCCGCCCGTCTCGATCACGCCATCCGCAACGGCACCCATGAGCCCAACAGAGGCCCCGCCGTAAACGAGTTCGATATTTCTGGAGGAGAGGAGTCGGCCCGTATTGAAAGCGATATCTCGATACGACGGACGGGCACCGTCGCGCGAGCCGCAAAAGACACAGATGGAGCGCAAACGCTTCACTAGTCTTTTGCCTTCACTTCGATGGGAGTTGTGCGAATCACTGAGCCGTCGAGCACCAGCGGTGGCAGGTTCTGTACGTGCTCAACGAAGAAGAACTCCATCTCGTTCTGGATGTCTTTCGACACATCGTAGAGGTCTTTCCGATTTCGCTCGGGCAAGATCACTCGTTTGATACCGGAACGATGTGCAGCCAAGACCTTCTCTTTGATGCCGCCCACAGGGAGCACATTTCCGCGAAGGGTAATCTCACCGGTCATCGCCACGTCGGGACGCACTCTGACACCGGTAAGGAGGCTCAACATCGCGATAAACATCGTGATGCCTGCGCTCGGGCCGTCTTTGGGGATGGCTCCGGCAGGAACGTGCAAGTGGATGTCGTAAAGTCGCATGAAATTCGGTTCGATTTCGAAATCTTCGACATGAGCACGGATATAACTCAGCGCAGCTCGCACCGACTCTTTCATCACGTCGCCAAGCTGACCGGTGAGGACGAGTTCGCCCTTACCCTGCATCTTGGTGGCTTCGATGAAGAGGATGTCTCCGCCAGCCGCGGTCCAGGCAAGCCCTGTAGCAACGCCTGGTTGAGCCACTCGCTGAGCAACCTCGAACGTGTATTTTTCGGGTCCGAGATAATCTTCCAGATTGTCGGGAGTGATCGTCACGGAGACGGATTCCACCTCCACGCCCCGCTCTTTGTCAGACATGCCTTCGGCGACTTTCACAGCCACACCGCGGCAAACATCAGCGATTCGACGCTCAAGCGAGCGAACACCTGCTTCACGTGTGTAGCTTCCGATCAACAGCGCGAGGGCCTCATCATTTACGATGATGTTGTCCTCGGAGATGCCGTGGGATTCCAGCTGCTTGGGCAGGAGGTATCGTCGCGAAATGATCTGTTTGTCGTGCGCCGTGTAGCCTGAGATCTCGATGATATCCATTCGGTCGCGCAATGGAGCCGAGATGGGATCAAGCTGATTGGCCGTTGCGATGAACAACACGTTTGAGAGGTCAATTGGGATCTCGACGTAGTGGTCCGAGAACGAGCTGTTTTGCTCGGGGTCCAAGACCTCAAGCAATGCCGCCGACGGGTCACCGCGGAAGTCTTTCCCGACCTTGTCGATCTCGTCGAGCATCAGGACAGGGTTGTTGGTCCCCGCCTTACGCATCGCTTGCACGATTCGACCTGGCAAA
>JBFFMO010000266.1:0-6139 GCA_041554035.1 Allomicrovenator sp.
CTGCACCTCACTTTCGCCCTCCATCCGGGGGACCTCGATCTTAGTGAATTGGGGGCAGGCCTCCAGGCAGCAACCACAACTCATGCACTTGCTCAGCGGATAGGCTTCTTTAAGAATCTCGACCGCGCGATCAATGTGCTGCCCCTTGAGCTCTTCCTGAGCTCTAAGGAAGTAGACCTCAAGGTCTTTCATCGCTTTGCGCGCGAGGTAAAAATACGAGCCGCCTAAGACGATCAAGCCCGGTAAGATGCCGTAGAGCGGACGAAACTCGCCGCCCCCCAACAAAAACGCGGAACCGATTGTGGTCACCAATCCGGCAACGATGGCTATGATTAGATTAAGCATCGAGGCCTCAAGGTACTGGGAACGCGGAACAGAACTCTTCAACTTCGCCGCGAATCACTCGAAGAGCGTCGTCGTCTTCGCGTGCGTCGACGGCCTTGTCGATCCAGTCGACAATCGACACCATGTCGTTGCAGTCCATCCCACGAGTCGTGACGGCTGCTGTGCCGATGCGCACGCCAGATGGGTCGAACGGTTTGCGTGGGTCGAAAGGGATGGAATTGGCGTTGGCCACAATGCCAGCTTTTTCCATGGCCACTGCAGCTGATTTGCCGCCGATGCCTTTGGAGGTCAAATCGACGAGCAGCAGATGGTTATCGGTGCCGCCTGTGACCAGTCTGAATCCTCGCTCCGTGAACGCTGTGGCCATGGCCTGCGCATTATCGAGGATGGCCTGAGAGTAGACCTTAAAGTCTGGCAACGAGGCTTCATGCAAGGCGATGGCAAGTGCTGCGATACCATGCACGTGTGGTCCGCCCTGACAGGCAGGAAACACGGCGCGATCGATGTCCTTGGCGAATTGCTCGCGGCACATAATGATACCGCCACGAGGACCTCGCAAGGTCTTATGCGTGGTCGACGTCACGACATCCGCGTAGGGCATGGGTGTCGCATGGACACCTGCAGCCACCAGTCCGCTGATATGGGCAATATCTGCCACCAGATACGCTCCGACCTCGTCTGCGATGCTACGAAAAGCTTCGAAGTCGATGGCTCGTGGGTAGGCCGATGCGCCGCAGAGCAGAATCTTGGGGCGGGTCTCAAGCGCAATCTTTCGAACTTCGTCGAAGTCGATGCACTCGGTTTCTTTGTTCACACCATAAGCGTGTGATGAATAGAAACGTCCCGAGAAATTGACCTTCCAACCATGAGTGAGGTGTCCGCCAGAAGGCAGGCCCATACCCAGAATCGAATCCCCAAGCTCCGCCAACGCGTAGTACATCTCAAGGTTTGCAGGTGAGCCAGAGTAGGGCTGCACGTTGACGTGTTCGGCACCAAAAAGCTCTTTGGCTCGTTCGATGGCGAGCGTCTCGATTTGGTCAACGAATTCCTGACCAAGGTAGTAGCGCTTGCCGGGGTAGCCCTCGGCGTATTTATTCGTAAAGACCGAACCCGTCGCCTGCATCACCGCCTGTGAAGCGTAGTTTTCGCTCGCAATCAGGCGAATGGTTTTCTTCTGTCGTGCCTCTTCCCCTTTAATGATGTCAAAAACAACGGGGTCGGTCTCGAAGACAGCTTTCATGAGGTCGGTCATCTTTTCGCCTATTCTGCAGCGGCAATCGCTGCGTTGTCGTCGGTGATGAGGTTTTCTGCGATGATCTCGGCGAGGTCGCGAAGCACAACGCCATCGGCTCCACGATCCTTGAGCCCATCATCGAACATCGTCATGCAGAACGGACACGCAACCGCGATGGCTTCGGGGTCCGTGGCAAGAGCCTGATCGGTACGCTCAATATTGATGCGCTTGCCTTCGTGCTCTTCCATCCACATACGTCCACCGCCGGCACCGCAACAAAAGCTCTGCGCTTTGTTGAGTTCCATTTCCTGGACTTTCAGTCCAGGAACGGCGTTGAGGATGTCACGTGGTGAGTCGTAGGAATTGTTCCAGCGACCGATATAACACGAGTCATGATAGGTCACGCGGGTCGACACAGCAGGCTTAAGCCTGAGTGCACCTTCGCGAATCAGACCATTCATGAAGTCCGAGTGGTGGATGACTTCGTAGTTTCCACCGAGCTGCGGATACTCTTTTCCAATCGTGTGGAAACAATGAGGGCAGGCGGTCACAATCTTGCGCACACCGTAACCGTTCAACGTCTCAATATTCTGGGTGGCGAGCATCCAGTAGAGGTACTCGTTTCCGATGCGTCGTGCGGGGTCTCCCGTGCAGCCTTCTTCCGATCCAAGGATCGCAAACGAAATTCCGGCCGTTTTAAGGATCTTGGCAAATGCCTGAGTCACTTTCTTCTGGCGGTCGTCGAAGCTTCCGGCACAACCCACCCAGAACAAATACTCGGGAGGCTCGCTCAATTCGCTCATCATTGGGATTTCAAGGCCATCAGCCCAGTCGCCACGGTAGGATGACGAGATGCCCCAAGGATTCGAGTTATTCTCCATATTCTTGAAGGTACGGCTGACTTCGGGTGTGAAATCGGCCTCCATCAGCGCCAGATAGCGTCGCATATCAATGATGGTGTCGACGTGCTCGATGAATACCGGACAGTTGGCGACACATGCGCCACACGTGGTGCACGCCATCAGTTCTTCTTTCGAGATGATTCCGCCCGCGAGGAGTGGGTAATCCGTGTCTTCGTCCTTGAGGCGAAGGGTTTGTTTGCCCTTATCCTTCAAGTGGTACTTCACCTTGGCAATCACCTTCATGGGGTTGAGAGCCTTGCCGGTATTAAATGCCGGGCAATAGGCTTCACAGCGACCACAGTCGGTGCAGGCGTACGTGTCAAGAAGCTGCTTCCAGCTCAGGTCTTCGACTTTGGCTGCGCCGTAGGATTCGACTTCAGCTTCCATGTCCATGGGACGGATGGCGCCCAGCGGTCCCAGTTTTCGGAAGAAAACGTTGGGCATCGCACCGATGAGGTGGAGGTGTTTTCCAAAGGGCACGTAGATCGAGAAACAACCCACAACCGCCAGATGAATCACGTACGAGATTTGAAGCGTGACCTCAAGCCCGGCGGAATCGGGGCTGAAGACTTTCAGTAGATTATGCGCGGTCCACGCAGCGACCGGAGTCCACATCGGGTCATGACCCAAATTCGCACCAAATTGGGCGATTTCCGCACCATTGGCGAGGAATTTGGTGATCATGAGCAGCGCGATGAAGGTTGAAATGACAATGGCGTCGACGCTGAGAACCACGTGTCGTGGTCGGGAAACCCAACGGCGGACAACGCCAATGACGATCGCGACCAAAACCAGGACTCCGAAGACGTCCTGAAGGAGCAAGATGAAGTTGTAGAGCGTATGCCCTAGAACCATGCTCATGCGGAAATCGTTGTATAATCCGCGGATCAGGTACTCGATCGTTTCACCCTGAAGGATGATGAATCCCCAGAAAATGAACAGATGCAGTACACCGGCAGGTTCGGCGATCACGCGTCGTTGGCCCACGACATAGGTCATGAAACCACGCACGCGCTCGGGGATATGGTCCAGTGTCGGGCGTCCATCGCCCATAGCGACGTAGCGCAACAGCCAATAGACGGTGTGCCCGGCAAAGATAAAGCAAATAAATACGGCAACGGCTACGAGGGCTCGTAAGCCAAGGATCATCGATTCGTCCACAGAGTACCTCAATACTAGGGCCCTTCGGGGGTGCCGAAAGGCCGCCACTACATACCCGAGGTGCCGAGTGAGGGCAAGCAAGACCGGGGAAGTTATGGCGTCCCGTGACGCACAGTGGACTTGATGGGAGACCAGAAAGAATCAGAGTGTCTCCGCGGCTTGTGCTCGGGCGTGTTGGCGCTACACTTGTCGGAACTCTGCATCGGGAAATCTTATGAACGAAGTTGTGCTTGGCATTGACCTCGGGACGTCAAACTCCGTGGTCTCGGTGATGTTGGAAAACGAAGCCATCGTGATCCCCGATGCTGCTGGAAACCGCATTCATCCCTCACTTGTGTACTTTTTTGAGGATGGGCAGACGGTCGTAGGAAATGACGCTCGCGCCTACATGCTCAAGGACCCAAGTCATACGGTGTTTTCAGCCAAGCGCTTGATTGGTCGGCCCTTTGATTCTCCCGATTTGCGCGTTTTGATTGGTTCGTTCCCGTTCAAGATCGTGTCTTCCGGAGACGGGGCGCCTCGGATTTCGATGTACGGCTCGCTGCATGCGCCGGAGGCCATTTCGGCTCGTGTGCTTCTTTACTTGAAACAACTCGCCGAAAAATACCTCGGGATGCCGGCGGCGAAGGCCGTGATCACGGTTCCTGCGAATTTTGATGAGGGTCAACGTCGTGCGACCAAACGGGCTGGAGAGTTGGCCGGTCTGGAGGTCCTGCGTTTGATCAACGAGCCGACCGCGGCCGCACTGGCCTACGGACATGGTTCGAATCGTCGCGAAAAGGTCGCCATCTACGATTTTGGCGGGGGTACGTTCGACATCACGATCCTTGAACTTCGCCAAAACGTCTATCAAGTGCTTTCAACGGCAGGTAACAGCTATCTGGGCGGGGACGATTTCGATAATCGGCTTGTCCAGTCGATGTTGACCGCCTTCGAAAAGCAATACGGCTACGACATGGCGGGCGAAGAGGTCATCTTGCAACGCCTCAAGTCGGTGGCTCAGAACATCAAACACCGACTCTCGGACCAAGACCTGGTGACCGCTCGCGTGGCGGAGATGGTCCCGGGAACGCTGACGGAATTGGAGCTGGAATTCAGCCTCTCGCGTGATGCCTTTAATAAACGATGTTCAGACATCGTCGAACAGAGCCTGACAACGTGCGAAGAAGCGATGCAGCTTGCGGGACTTCAACGGTCCGAACTTGACCATCTGGTTTTGGTCGGTGGAACGACTCGAGTCCCCTTGGTCCAACGTCGTGTCCGTGAATTTTTTGGCAAAGACCCGGTCTCGGGCGTCAATCCCGACGAGGTCGTCAGCGTTGGAGCGGCGATCTTTGGGGCGTCGGTGCTTGAACCGGCCGATGCACCCACGTCGAGTTTCGCGCCGCCACCCATTCCGCAGGACTACGCCGAACATTTCGAAGACGAAAGCTGGCTTGAAGACTTCGATGAAGATGAACCCACTTCCATGCATTCGAACCCGGCCGTGCCAAACCTTGCAGCGGCGCCGCCCGTTCGCGCACAGCAGCAACAACAATATCAGGCGCCATTGCTTATCGACGTGACGCCTCACGCGCTTGGAATCGCGACGGTCGGTGGCGTGATGGACATCATCATCGAACGTAATGGATCGTTGCCGCTTGCGCGGACACGACTCTTTTCGACTTCGCGCGATAATCAGACGCGAGTCGTACTTCCGATCTACTCAGGCAACTCAAGGCGCATTGAAGAGAACAGACACCTTGGTGCGCTTGAGATGTTGGACGTGCCCCCCGGACCCCGCGAGGAGTGCCAGATCGAGGTCGCGTTTGAAGTCGACACCAACGGCATGCTCAACGTTCGTGCGACGGACATGCGCACAGGCAGGAATACTGCAGCGCGGATCTCCATTCTTGGTGAGACGCAGGCGGATTTCTACGACGCAGCGAATTTGCTAATGGGGTGACCTCCCGTTGACTTCGCACCCATGGTTTGGAATCCTCCGCGCGCCTAGTGCCCTGAGGAACTCATGCGAAGAATAGCTGTTGTGCTTTTGGTCACCACATTGGTGGCCTGCCAGAAAGACGAGTTTTCATCCGCCCCGAGCGTTAGCGCTCCAAAGGGCGACCCAACCGCATTGCCGTTGAAAGACGGGAACACCAACATGCCTGCGAACCATCCGCCCACGGGCTCCACGCCTTTGGTGCAGGACGCCTCGCCCGTGCGATTTGGGTCGCCGGCCGAATTTGGAAAAAGCGGCCCCCTTCGTTGGGTAGCTCCTGAGGGCTGGACTGCATCGCAGCCCGCCAGCAGCATGCGCCTGGCTGAGTACGTTGTGCCTCCGGCCGAGGGCTCACAGGCGGGCGAGGTCTCGATTTTCTATTTTGGTGCTGCCGGTGGTGGTGGTGTCGAAGCCAACGTCACACGTTGGATCGGACAGTTCTCGGGCGCAGAAGGAGCGGCTCCCGCAAGTAACCAGAGCGTAGAAACGGTGAACGGTTTGAAAGTGCATCGCGTC
>JBFFMO010000267.1:0-6138 GCA_041554035.1 Allomicrovenator sp.
CGTCGAGTTTTTTGCCCGCACCGAAAACGGCGCGCTTGACCCTCGAGAACTGTCCGAAAACCCGGGCGCGCGTCTGTATTTGGTGCAGGAACTTGTCCCGGGGCGCGACATTGCCGAGATGATTCAAGCCGGGGCGTCGGTCACGACGCAAGAGGTCCACGACATCCTGAAACAAGCTTTGTCGGTCCTTGAGTACCTCCATGGGTTGAATCCCGCCTTGATTCATCGCGATATTCATCCGCGCAATCTGATCGTCTCGGATGACGGGACGGTCCACCTCATCGACTTTGGGGCCATCCAACATCGACTGCATTTTGCCGACGAATTTGGCTCAACAAGCGTCGGGACCTTTGGTTATATCCCGCTTGAACAATCGATGGGTCAGGCCAAGCCCGCCTCGGACCTTTATGCGTTGGGGATGACGATCTTGACCCTTCTCACCGGTCGAAACCCGTCGGAAATGCCGATCGTCGAGCATACTGGGGTGGTGAACCTTGGCGCGCTCGCGGTGCCGGCGAGCCTGAGACCCGTGATCTTGGGCATGGTTCAACCGATTGCCGGTCAACGCTTTCAGAGCGCCGCGGACGCCCTTTCCGTGTTGGCCAATCCGAATCAGGCGATCGTTCGTGGTCAGAACACTCGCGCAGTGCAGCCGAAGGTGCCGACCCCACTTTGGGCGCGGGGCCTTTTTCATACGTTTTTCTGGTTAAGCCTGGTGGCGGCGATTTACATCTATGTCTTCAGCTTCGATGATTTTTCCGAGACGGAACTGGTGCAAGTCTCGGGGATGTGGCTCTTGCCGATGACGTTTGGTCTGGCCGGGTTCTTTTTTTCGGGCTCTAAAAACCCGGTATCAAAGTCGGTCCTTTTCACGTTCTTGGCCGCCGCCATGTTGGTCTTCTTTTTCGCCGCAATTTTCCCGGCCCTGTGACGCGCTTTTTGCGCGGCGTTGGGCTGGGCGCATTTTATGCGCACAGGTTTTCAATTCGAGCACCCGTCCAACAGCGCAACATCTCGTTTTTAGGCCGAATATTGATTTGGTGCGGTGTGGCACAACCATTGAAGATGATATGGGCGTGATCTTCAACATGTCATCTCAGGACTCGCCATGAACTTCTTTGCCATCAACGAACATAATTACGAACGCATCGCCCGAGTCGTCGTGGGTGTAGCGCTGATCGCCTTCGCTCTTTATTCCGGCCAACTCTGGGCATGGATCGGTATCGTGCCGCTGCTCACGGGCGTGACAGGGTTCTGTCCCCTCTACCGGATCTTTGGTTTCAGCACCTGCAAGGTGAAGAATAAAATCGAGGGCTGAGCGGGTCTTTGCCCCCCGGCGGAATTGACACAAGTGTCCGCCAATTTTCGCTTTTTGGGCGATTGCATCTGCAGATTGCCTTGCGACTTTGGCCTTTGGTGTTTCGGGGTCTCGGCGCTTGTGCAGCCTTGCCAGACATGCTGAGTACCTTTCCGCGTTATTGAACGTCATTTCTACGGTTGGTTTTTGCATGAGCGTCGCCCTGCTACCGCTGCGAAATCCAAACCGACTTTGGCCATTGGTGTTCTTGGGCCTCAGTGCATGTGTGCTCTTGCCCTTCGGGATACCGCCGACCAAGATCGAAGCCGGAGCCGCTGTGCGGATCGGTGATGACGAACCTGGCGCTGCTACCTTCCCGATTCGGGCTGGTTTTCACCTGCTTCAATTCTTTTTGGACCGCCATGAACGGTCGTTTGATGTTGGGCCTGGCTGGGGAGTCTATCCCACGACGTCGGGCAGCCTGACTCACGGTCCTTTTTTTGAGGCAGGCTGGCTGCGGCCCTCGGGATTCAACTCCGAAGGGGCTGGTTGGCGATGGGGAGTAAACGCTAAGGGTCACTACCTGCTGGCCAACGATTTTGATTCTGGATTTGGACTGACACTTCAAGCCACCATCGAGTGGACAAGTTTTGTGACAGGCCCTTTTGCCGAATGCACCTTCTACGAGAGCACCGATCCTTACGATCCGGAACCTGCTGGATCTGATTCCTGCGCGATTGGGATCTCTGAGGGCGAGGGCGGAATCGGATTTTTTGTGGAAACGAGTTACGCCAAACTTGGCGGGGCCGACGTTGGGTGGGTAGGCGGGGGATTGCTCTTCAGAATTCCCACGTCCTTTGGAATTGTGTTGGTGCCTATCTGGGATTGAGGCTTGGCGCTTTTTTTGGGCGAGCTACGTCTGAACCTTTGGCCATCCGAAAGTATGGATGACGGGGCTGACGACACGAGATGGACCGGATTTGACACAGGCGTGCATGCTGACTAGCTTTCCGCGCTATTGAACGTCATTTCTACGGTCGGTTTTTGCATGAGCGTCGCACCGCTTCTCACCCCCATTCCCTCTCCATCTGCCAGCGTGATGAAGCTCGTCGAACGAGCCATCCGCGATTTTGCGCTGATTGAGCCCGGAGACCGAGTTGCGGTGGGCATTTCCGGTGGGAAAGACTCGCTCCTCCTCTATCTGGCGCTCGACCAATTGCGCCAGCGCGCGGATTTCGAATTCGAAATCATGGGCGTTCATCTTGACCAGCGTCAGCCCGGGTTTGATCGCAAGGCGTTTGACGCGAATCTTGAGGCATTGGGCATCGAATGCCTGGTGATCGAAGAAGACACTCATTCTGTGGTTCAGCAGAACCTCAAACCAGGCCAGATTCCGTGTTCGATTTGTGGCCGCTTGCGTCGCGGTATTTTAAATAAATATTGCGACGAAAATGGGTTTACGAAGTTGGCGCTCGGTCATCATTTGGATGATGCCGTCGAGACGTTTTTTCTGAATCTGCTTTACCAGCGCCGGCTTGATCCACTCAAAGCCTTGACCCCGTCGGAGCGCGGCGTATCGACGATCCGCCCTTTGATTTTGGTCGAGGAACGCAAGATTGTGGCCTGGGTGGCCCAACACGGTTTGTCTCCCGTGGCCTGTCCGATTTGCGACGAATACCCCGAATCACGGCGTCGTGACCTGAAAACGCTGTTGAACCAATTTGAAAAAATCCAACCCGAGTTTCGGGAGTCCGTTCGCGCTGCTCTTTACGGAGGCGGGATTTGAAGCGACTTTGGCCACTGGTTTTTTTGAGCCTCAGCGCCTGTGTGCCCGTTCCTTTTTTAACTCCTCCCGTCAAGATCGACGCCGGAGCAGCTGTGAGGGTCGGCGAGGACGGGCCGGGGTCGGCCACTTTTCCGCTGAGGGCGGGATTTCCGATCCTGCAGCTGATTCAAGACCGCCACGAACGCGAATTCGACCCAACGGTAGGGTGGGGCGCGTATCCTACGAGCTCGGGTGCGTTCCTGAATGGCCCGTTCGTCGAAGTCGGCTGGTTACGTCCAATGGATTTTGATGTCGAAGGCACTGGATGGCGCTGGGGCGTCAACGCCAAAGGGCATTACCTCTTGGCGCAAGGACTGGATTCTGGATTTGCAGCGACACTGCAAGCAACGATCGAGTGGACGGCCTTTGCCAGCTCACCCTTTATGGGATGCTCCGACAGCGAGGATTCGAGTAATGGCGATTTTGCGTGTGTGTTCGGTTTTGCTCATGGGGAAGGCTCCATCGGCTTTTTTGTGGAAACGAGTTACGCAAAATTAGGCGGCATTGATGTCGGCTGGTTTGGTGGCGGGTTGCTCTTTAGACTCCCTGCGTCTGTTGGAATTGCTTTGGTGCCCGTCTGGGATTGAGGAAGAATATGAAAAAGATCGCGATATTATTGGCCTGTGGATTTGTGGCGTGTTCCGACGACAGCAATCCAAGCGTTACTCAGGATGCCGGGACCGACGTAAACACGCCCGACGCCGCGGATGTTGCGCCTGACGCCTCGATCACCATGGCCACGACGTTCAATTTTGACCCGGCTTTGGGCTCGTTTTTTGACGTTCCATTTCCCTCGGATGTGCGGTTGAAGCCAGACGGAACCGTGGGCTACACCGACTACGAATCGCTTTACACGCTGCAGGTCGGCAAACTTTGGCTGGATGCAGGCGACGATCTCAAGACTGGTTTTGGGCTCACCAGCGCCGTGTTCATGCATTTTAACGGTGCTTTGGACCCGGACACATTGCCATCCACGTTCGAGATGTCGATGGAGCCCGCTTCCACCGTGTTTTTACTCGATGTCGATGCAGACTCGGACAAGCTTGGCCAACGCATCCCGGTCAAATGTAAATTCACTGCAAATGCTGGGACACATCATCCCGCCAATCAGCTCGCCTGTGGCTCTCCCTTTGGGTTTCTGCGTGAACCCAACACAACCTACGCATTGGTTGTGACAAGTGGCGTCCACGACGTCGCGGGTGAAGCTGTGGGGACTCCCGCGATCATGTCGGCGCTTCTGGCCGGTGCCGACCATACGAGCAAGAACGGAACGATTCTGGCGAGCGATTATACGTCTGCACAAGCGGCCATCGTGGCGGCAGGCACGGCGGCAGAGGATATTGCCGGATTCACGCTCTTTACGACCTACGATCCGACGACCCGTTTGGTTCAGATTTACGACTTCTACGCGGCACTTCCTGAGCCCACGCTCGACACAACAAAACCTATCGAAGA
This sequence comes from Allomicrovenator sp., assembly GCA_041554035.1. GTDB lineage: Bacteria > Myxococcota_A > Bradymonadia > Bradymonadales > Bradymonadaceae > JBFFMO01. Next base: position 4,578 of record JBFFMO010000267.1, read on the forward strand.
GCTTGCCGTTTACGATGATTATGTGGTCCTGAAGGCATTCTACAACGTACCCAATATCCAGGAAGGACCGCTGCCCTACGCCGCGCCACCTGCGGGTCGCATCATTTTTGGTGCCGACGGCAAACCGGTCGTGCAGTACCAAGAGTCGATTCAGATCAACATTACGATTCCTCGCCGAGCCATGCCCGCAAAGGGATATCCACTCTTCTTTTACGCCCACGGATCGGGCGGCGAGGGCAAAGAGCTGATGAATCGAGGCCCTCGGTTGGTCAAGACCGACGAGCCTGCCTTGGGAAGCGGCCCTGCCGCAAATATTGCGCAGTACGGAATTGCGGGATTCTCGATGGATTTTGCGCTGCATGACACGCGTTACCCGCAGTCGCCCGATACGACGGGGCTGAAACTCTATAATATCCTGGGCAACCCCCGTGCGATGGTCGACAACTTCATCATCGCTTCGAACGAGATTGGTCTGCATTCGCGGTTGATGAAAAACATCACGATCGACCCTGCTGTTTCGACTTCGCTTGACCCGACCTGGTTTCCTGACGGCGTCATCAAGTTCGATTCGGACGCGATGGCTGTGATGGGACAGTCGATGGGCTCGATGATTTCCATCCCCGCGATGTCGATCCCCAATGAAATCGATGCGCTTATCAACTCAGGTTCGGGCGGTACGTTGATTGAAATCGCGTTGGCATCCAAAGACCCCATCGAGATCAAGCCGATTTTGCGGCGTTTGTTGAAGTTGGGGGCCGAAGAGGAGTTCGACGAATTTGATCCAGCACTCAATGCGCTGCAGCATGTATTCGATTGGATCGACCCGACTTTGCATGCGCAACACGTGATCCAGCGCCCACATCGCGGTGCTGGGGCCCGTCATGTATTTAACCCTTCAGGGCTCGAAGATCGGTATTTTTCGCCTCGTGCTCGAGCTTCCGTGTCGCTGGCACTCGGAGTGCCTCTTGCCGAGCCGGTACTGGAAGCGGTAGCGTTCGATTGGATGAAGTGGGCCGGAAACGGCGAGGCCGTCTCGTTGCCCATTCAATCCAATATGCCGCAGGGAGTGACGGGATTTGCCCGCCAATACGCGCCGGCATACCCTGAGGCCGGCCATTACGTGATGTTCGACAAGCCCGAAGCCCGGGCTCAGTATGCTTGTTTTGTGAAATCACTTGCTCAGGGGAATCCGATTTTACGTTCCCCCGAAGAATCTACACCTGAAAATTGTCCCTAATTAAATGGGCGTCGCCGAATTTGGCGGCCAAGAAAACGGAAAGAAAATATGGCAAACTTGCCTACAAATAACCCCAATATCGCGATTTTTTGCGACTACGAAAATGTGGCCATCGGCGCGCGAGACGCGAACTACCCGGTATTCGACATCAACCTTGTGATCGAGCGATTGCTCGACAAAGGCTCGATCGTTGTCAAGCGAGCTTATTCCGATTGGGAGAGCTTCAAGGTCGCCAAGAAGCCGATGCACGAAGCAGCGTTCGAGATGATCGAAATCCCGCATGTGTCGTACTCGGGCAAGAACTCCGCGGATATCCGTATGGTC
>JBFFMO010000268.1:0-6110 GCA_041554035.1 Allomicrovenator sp.
CGTTGGTCGGGTCGAGCCGCAGGTCTTCCAGTGTCAGGCGATTTGGGAAGCCTGTCCGGCCCAAAGAAATCACCAAAGACAGATTTGAAGGTGGTGCAGCCACGAATGACGCCTGGCGCGTCGTCCTCGGGCCATTAGGTGTGCGTCATCGACTTGCTGTCTGCTTGCATACCGCTTTCTGCAGTCGTGACCTGCAAGTTGGTCCCGGCGTGTTCGGAATGCACGACGATGGCTTTGTCACCCATCTGCCGTGAGCCGCCGATGCCTAGAAGGGATCGTCATGCTTCCTGTCGTGTGACTGAAATCAGTGGTTGGTTCCATCCCAACGCTGACTTGGCACGGCAGCCTCAACCATCCACACGAAATCGAAGTCGTCAGCGTCGTTGGCGTGAACGCCCAAGGTCTGGTGGTTGCCATGAAGTTCGACCAACTCTTCCCCGCGCTGGGTGCAGCACCATGAAAAACCTCCCTTGCAGTTCACACGCACCGAGGTGAGGGTCACGTGGTCAGCGATGAACTGTGCCATGGAGCGTTGAGCGCCTTGGCCAATATCGATCTCGCGAAGCCCAACATGCAGATTTCCCATGAGGCCTAAGATGGCTCGGCCCGGAAATGCACGATGATGGTTCAGAATGGATTCGGCCATTCGTTGGTCGTGGCTGCCAGGCCCAGAGGTGACTCGAACCACGCCCAAAACTTGTAGATCCGCACCGTGTTGGCGTGCTTTTCGAATTCGTTCGAGCAGGCGAAACATCGCCACGGAGGACCGTCCATCGTACATAACCGATGATGACCAGAACCTTGCATTGAGGAGGTTTCGTCGGTCGTCACCCGTTCCGTGGCTGTTGATCCATGAATGGAAGATGGCGTCGTCGGACTCTGCGTATTCAAGCGCGAAGGTAATTGGACCAACGATGCGCTCACTGAGCGTCCACAGCGCTTCGGGCCCCTGCTCGTTGCCATGAAACTCGCCCAACAACAGGATAGGACTTTCGATAACGGCATCAAGATGGAGGGGCGGGATGGTCATAACAGTCCGTTGTTCCGAGCTTCGATGGTCATTGCAATCGAGTGCAGAGACTTCCGCATCCAATTGAACTGAAAACGGCCTAAGTTTGATGGTTGAAAGTGAGAACGTGGTCGTGACCAGCGAGACGTCAACTAGACCGAACCGGCACAACGGAACAGTGGACATAAAAAAACCGGGACCATTTCTGGTCCCGGCTTAGAGCGGGAGAAGGGATTCGAACCCTCGACTTCAACCTTGGCAAGCTGACATGAGATGTGTTCACAAGTAATGAATTAGCGGCCATTTGGCCAATTTGCTCGCCCCGGGCGTCATGCTTAGACACATCGAAATTCAGCACCAACTTGACCCTTACTTGACCCTGAAACGGCCAACTTGACCCTTCAGATCCTTCCTTCTTTTAAAATTCATTAAGAGCCCATCCAGCAATCCCGCCAAGCGTGAAGCCGGTAACCAACGCCACGACAACCCAGATTCGTGCAAAACGTGAATCACGCTCAACTTCAGTTTGAGCAAGCTGACGCATAAGGGATTGGTTTATGGACTCCTGTTTTTGAAGTTGGTCCACCCCCCCCTCACAACGAGCCAAATCAAGCAAAAGCCCGTCGGCTTCTTTGCGTAGATCATCGTATAGAAGCTCTTTTGAACGTGCTCGCGAACACAAAGCATCTGCTGTCGCATTCAAATGTTCGGCGCTCCGACATCGCATTGGTGATTCACACCATTCACCTTCGGTCGGAGTCTGCCCAACGGATGTCATCGGCCACACCGTCACGAACACTAGTATCCACACCGTTAAACGTCGCATCTTCAACCTTCATGTCCAATCGATTGAGTTTCGAATTCGTCACATCGCTGCGTGGTGGTGGTAATCTGGGTTTTTCATCATTCATTACTGGTCTTCGGCTAAAGAGCCAAACGGTCATGGCGGCTGTTATCGCAGCGAAGATTGACCGGATACGTTTATTGTCGACCAGGACAATGACCACGAGTCCAAGTGCGATTGCCAACAGCACTGGCCAATGTTCAATCAATATCGATTTCAACATCACTGCGCTCATCAAGTCGGGACAGTTGTTTTGCAATGTCGCGACGTAAGCGACGTTCGCGACGAATCATTCGTTCTTCACAATCACGTTCTGACGCCGACAGTGCATTTCGGATGTCTTCGCGGCATTGGCTGTGTTCGGCATCCAGCCGTTCTTCAAGCTTGTTGATTCGTTCAAGTAGACGGTCCTCAAGTGCGCCTTTCGCCTCGAGTTGGGCAACGCTGGTGTCTGCGCCGTGCTTTCGCAGACCAGCAAAATAACTGAGCATCCCACTCATAATTGACGCCCCCGCGCCCACAATTGCGATAATGATGGCATCAGGCATTGCCCTCACTCTTTCGCTTCAGCCAGGCTCGAATCAAACTGTAGACCCACGATGCGTGTGCCCCTGCGCCAACACCAAAAAAAGCCCCCTCCCACCACCCAATTGGCACACCAAGAAGGATGAGCACTTTCGGGGCATAGAACGTGCCGCTCAATGCACCAATGCCTGCAGAGACCAAGGGCAACCAGCGAGTGCGGTTAAACCCACCCAATTTAATGACCTCAACAAGACCCGTGATGGCGAGCACCCACACACCACACAAGATCGCCATTTGCGTGTAGTCCACATTCATAGTTCCGCCCTTTGTTCTTCGTGATTACAGCGCCAGCCAGTCGTTGTGATAGGCGACAAACTTCGGGATTCGGTCAGCCCCAAAGGTCCTGATATTCCAAGCATTGCTCTTATCGGCGTACAACCCGCCGGCATTGTACGCACCGACGAGCAAAATCGGGTCATGGCCACAATTGTTGTCGATGCGGTCCCGCATATACGCCGCGCCTAGAAGTATTGAGATGCGCGGAACACAGAGGTGCCCTAAATCAAGGTCGTGAGGATGGCCCGCAAAGTGAGGCCGTAAGTCCACGTGCTCAACCATAGAACGCGCGGTGGACAATAATGTCTGCATCAAACCTGCTGACACGCGATGGGGTCGTGATTCGTAGTCAGCAAACCTTCGGTGGTCCTCATCTCGCAACGAAAAACGGTCCATCTCCGCACTGTTTGGAACACGCAATGCTTCGATTGCGATCATTCCTGCGATGCATGCCTCTGAGAGTCTGAACAGGGTCGCCGCTTCCTTGATATGATGACCGTGCTGATGTTGCAGTGTTGCCATTGACGTCGGTGCGCCGCGAGTTCGCAAGAGCTCCGCGCCGTCTTGGTGCGTAACCGAAAGTACTTGGTAGAGTTTTGGTGTGACGAAACGCTTTGCTTGTTCGAGCCACAATTTGCCGTCTGCAGCAGTTGCCCACCGAGCACCACCGTGGTGGGTGAATCTCATGAGGTCTCCAAACGTAGCCACGGAATCACGGCACCACCCCACGCAGCCACGGGAACACAATAGTGTTGTTGCTGCTAGAAATGGAGCCCGCGGCACCGCCGTGTATGAATGCCAAATCCGTAAGATTGTTGACGTCGATCCGCGTCAAAGGCACGCGCGGTGTGCCGGCTCGCAGCATGTATTTTGCGCGGCCTGTAGCCAAGTATTGCGCCACGTTTGATCTAAAGATTGGTGTGATTGAAATCACTCCGGGCCGGACGTAGGGAGCGTACGCCGGATCATCATGGGCGGTTGAGTCCGCAAAGGACGTCGAAGATACTGCGACCGACCACCGCTCTGTTCCGATGTGCATCAGTCCGACCGTCAAGAGGGGCAACGTGGACGAGCCTTGACTTGTCAAAAAATAGGTCGACTGAGATGCGGAGCCGAAAGGGGACCCGAATACAAACCCAAGCCCGTCAAATCCAAGCGGCTCGTCGATGTTAGGGAAGTCAGGTTGATAGATCCGCCCAATGTGCAGGCTATTTTGCCACGACGTACCATCCGCTGACTTGCAAAGTAGCGTGATCGCGTCGTCATGTTCTGTGAGCCAGATCTTTGAGCCCGCCCCCAACGTTCCGAGCGTAAACGTGCGCTCGCCCGACCAGTCCGCAGACGTGCCGGTTGGCGGCGTCACGGTATCGCCTACAGCCGTCACTGAGCCCGTAGGCTCGATCGACATTGCCCAAGTGGTCCCCGACAGACGACGAAAGATATACTGCGGCCCCGAGTCTGCCAGAAATTCCCAAGCGAAGCCGTCGCCCGCTCCGCCAGCGGCAATAAGCATCGAGCCGGACGATGCGCCGATTCGAGTCTGTAGCGCGGCCAGCATGTCGGCCGCGCCATAGGTTGCCGGCAAGAGCTCCGTGATCGAGTTTGGTGTGATGCTCATAGTACTGCGACCGCTGCGCCTGCGTCCATATCAGCATGGATGGAAGCTGTTGAAATAAAATTAGAACCTGCCGCCGTCGTTGTCTGCAAGGCGACGTTTATTACGTCGTTGACGCCGATGCCAGCTTCGATGGCGGCGTTGAAAATCGCAGGGACCCCGATTGGCTAATAGGGGAAAATTGCGGCCCCGTCCCAATACGTGACGCCAACATCAGGCACTGAATAGTAACCGGATGCGAGACCAGACTTGGATGCATCATTCAATGCTTTCACGGAGTCAAACGACTTAACGGCGTCCCCTTGTTTCCTCCATCGGTCTCGCCAGCGGGCGCTCATACAACCTCCGGACTGCACACAGCCTGGACAGTCCCGGTGGTAGGGGCTGTTATGACCCGCAGTGCCATGCGTTGCCACGACTCCACGTCAAAGGCGTTGAGAAAGATGGTGGTCTCATCGGCCTGAGTAACGATTGCGAGGTCTTCACCCGCCGCAAACCAGCCTTGTGAGCAATAAAGATAAGGCCTTAGCGTTGCGCCCTCCCCCACTGTTCCAAAAGTCACGCCGATATCAATGGTGCGAACACCCCGAATATCAATACCGTCGGTTGGCAGTGTGGGCGCACTTGTCACGACCGATGTCGCTGGGAGTACTTCGACGACATCGGTCACGTGTGCTGCACCAATGACGGCGATGGCGGCGTTCCCAACATTCTCCCCTACCCAATGCACGGCGCCCTGAAAGCGTGCCCATAAATCGCTCATGAAATGGTCCCCGTTCCTGGTGTGGTAGTGGTGCCGGTTTGAGCCGCGGCAGTGCCAGCCGTCGAGACGGCAATTCCGGAGGCCACTGTTACGATGGCATTTGCCTGAATGTGTTCAACGACCTTGCTTGTAATAATGCCAATGATCGCTTCAATGCCTTCGATCTCGACGGCTGCGAGATCACCGCCATAAAGGGACGAAACAACATCCTCCACGATTGCATCACGGAGCAGAGTCGCGTTCATGGCCATTGAGTCAGTCTCGAATTTGCGTGAGTTCAGCTTTTAATATGGTCAACGATGCGGCAGTTGCGGGGTCTAACGGGAAGCCGCCTGCATTCGCCAATTGAAGCGCCTCGACGAGCCGATAGCAAACATCGACAAGGTCTACGGTACCGTTGCCAATCACGATGTGTCCGACCCCAACCGGGTCGACGTCGACGTTGTTGGTGCCGACATAGATGCGTACACCTTCAATGGCACCCAGCTCGACTTGCCCTGGATGTTCAGCGAGATGAGCTCGGAGCCAGGCAGTCATCTGAGCGGGGGGTCCCAAGTCATCCCAGATTTGACCAATCCACGCTGGAAATGAAGGCACCCCATCTTGCGCAACCACGGCGACTCGCGTGCCAATGGCGGGTATCACATCCAAAAGTGGCGATGCGATTCGACGAATGCGTGATTGATTCGGGCCCCATGATGCCGTCGCCGCCAATCGGCCGAAATCATCGCCACCGTTGGTCGTTGTGGAATGCCACCAACCCAACCGGTACCGCTGGAGGTATCGGCGCACAACATGTTCAAATTGTTCAATCATTGAATTGGACGAACCATCAGTTCGTTGTACGGCGGCCTACCGTAGGCAGTGGTTCCAAGCCTCTGAACGTCGACCGCGCGATTCAAGCCCTTTACGCGTGCAATGCCGTTAACCATGGCACCTGCCGCAATAGAAATATCAACCAAGAGGTCTACACCGTCAGACCTGATAAATGGTTCGTTCCAATTCGTGTCGCCCGATA
>JBFFMO010000269.1:0-6104 GCA_041554035.1 Allomicrovenator sp.
GCGTGCATAGTTAGGAAGAACCATGGTGACAGACGAGTATAGAACCCGACTTTAGCTCGTTGGGCCGTTGAAATCTTCGTTCTACATGAGTTCGCGCAATAATACCGTGGCATAGCTCCCTGAGGGAAGTGAAAACCCTACCCGAATTGCGTCGTTGCCAAGTTGTTCAAATTCGACGTCGTCGGCCCGTACCGCGAGCGGCCGTCGTTCACCGCGCAAATCCGTTCGCCGTCGGGCGAACATTTCTTCGCTCAGGCCAAAGAGCGCCACGGATTCCGCCTCTTGCTCAGCGACCCCATCGGTGGCTCGCAACATCCGGGCTGCCATCATCGGGCCCGTCGGAACGGCCAGACCCGCAGCGACATTCGCCTGCCATTCTGCCAGATTTTCGGCGTCGACGCGGGCCAGGCCTCCCTCTTTTTTCTCGAGCACATCGCCCACAACTGCGGTGCTGAAGGTTCCCGATTCAATGCGTTGCGTGAGCACGTGGTTGAAGACCGCCGATTGAACGGCGTTCAGCGATAACGAGCGCATGCGCTTATTCTTGCGTAGGTGGGGCGCGAGTTCTCCAAGCGCGATCGCCTTCCAGCCTTGCCAGAAGGTCCTCCAGCCGTGGCCAAAACGCTGAGGGCCAAAATAGTTCGGGACCCCATGAGACTTGATGCGGTCAAGGATCGCCTCGGCGAAAACGATCTGTTCCGGCGGGACGTCGCGAAGCGTCAGTACAAAATGATTGCCCTGAAGTTGCCCCATTTTGAGTTTATTGGTGTGCCGCGTGGCCTCAAGCACCGTGATCTCGTCGTTCCAGGCACCCATCAATTCTGCGGGGTCCATCGCACGGTCCCAAACGGACATCCATTGCTGAGTGATGGCGTACTTGTCTTTGAATCCAGCGAATCCAACCTCGGAGCGCGAAACCCCGAATCGATCGGCGACTTGGTCGACCAGCGTTTGCCCATCCATCCCAATTTTCTGTACTCTGAACCAGACGTGTTCGCCTTCGCCGCTCGCCGCGTACAGAGGCAGCTCAGTGACCCGGAAATCCTCGGGATTGGTCTTTGCGACGCCGCCAACACCAGGCAAGTCGGATGTTAAGTAGGGTTGGGCGAGCAGGGTTTCTAGATCGAGTTCGATGGCTGACTCCGGACAGCGGGCGAGGTAGAAGATAGGAGATCTACTCGAATTCACAACCATGACCTATGAAGACCCACCTAGAACCCACTCCAGAGTCCCGTCAAGCGACTGAGACTTATCTCGAAACGCGGCAACGACTGATTGCGTTGATGCGTTCGCATCCTGTCGAACCTGAACATGGGCTCTTGCTGGCATTTGAGCTGTGCGACGCGACCGACACATGGATTGCCCAGCTTTGGGAAGCCGCATCAGGCGGTGAGGTTGCGGCCACATTATTGGCTTTGGGCGGCTACGGTCGTCGCGAGCTGAGTTTTTCGAGCGACGTCGACCTCGTCTTGGAAGTTGATGCATCGATTCTGGGGACTGGAGCTTTGCTGGAGGCGGTGGAGAGGTTTGTGGCCTGGTGCCGTGAGCCCCGGGTGCGAGTCGCCCACTCCGTTCGTACGCACGCGCAGACGCACGCTTCGTTTACAGAAGATTTCCGCACCGCCGTTTCCTATCTGGATGTCCGGCCGCTGAATGGAGAGGCGTCGACCTGGCAGTTCGAGGCCGCAAAATTTCTGAGGGCCGACGACCTCGGCGTGGGATTCGTGCGCGACCTATTTGCCGGGTACAAACATCGCCATGAGCGTTACGGACAGACGATTTACCGTCTTGAGCCGGATCTGAAGAATGGCCCAGGTGGCATGCGCGATCTGCATGCGATTCGTTGGGCCGCGATGGTTTGTTTCGAAATCGATGTTCTGCGCGAGGACACACTCGGTTTTGGCGAAGAGCAACGGGACGCCTATGTGGTTGGGCAAGGCTGGTTGCTCAGGCTTCGTCTTTTTATGCATGCCTTGCATTGCCGCAAACACGATCGGTTGAATTTTGCCGATCAGGAGGCGCTCGCTCGCATGACGCTTGGCGCTGGCGACGGCGTGACCGCGCTTCATGACGCCACCGAGTCCTTGATGCGCGACCATTATCGGGTGGCAAAAGACAACCTGCGGATGGCCGAGCGACTCCTGCGTCTCTGGGGTGCTTCCGGGGTCCCTGCAAGCCATCAGACTTTGGGTGGTTTTTGGGTTGGGGGTGGCTTGATTGGCAGCGAAAACACCGTCGATGCTGCACAAGTGCTCGAAATCTTGGCCTACGCGTCGTCGCATCCAAACCTTTACCTTGAGGCAAGTCTCGAATCCAAAATGGAAGACGCCATCGAAAATATGCCGGTGGGCGATAGGGCGTTATCGACCCGATTGCGTGAAGTGCTCACCGACATCGAGGCCGCACCCATCACGATTGGCAGGGTGCTGGATTTGGGGCTCCTGGTCCGACTTTTGCCCGAGTTCGAGCCCCTGATTTGCCACGTCCATCACGACGTTTATCACGTTTACACGACTGATGTTCACTCGATCCGTTGTCTTGAAGCCGGGCGGTTTCTGCTCAACGGTCGAAGCGAATCACTCGTTCACCGATTTCCCTATTTGGCGGAAATCGTCGACGGCCTGAATGAGCCAGAGGTCTTTCTGATTGCTTGTCTCTTGCATGATATTGGCAAGAATCGCGGGGGAGGCCACTCGTCGAAGGGCGCCGCGATGATGGCCGATATTGGGCCACGTATGGGCTTTAACGACGAACAAACGGCGCTGCTTGTTTTCTTGGTCCGCGAGCATTTGTCGTTGTCCCGAATCGCACGGCGTCGAGACCTTGGGGATATTCGAATCATCCGAGATGTCGCGTCGATGGTGCGCACCACCTCAGCCCTCCGAGCGCTGACGCTGCTTACATTCTGCGACATGGCGACCGTGGGCGATGACGTGCTCAACGACTGGAATGCCTCGCTTCTTTTTTCTCTCTATCAGCGGGTCAAGACGTTGCTGGATCACGGCGCAGAGTCATTATGGCACGAGGCCGAGGCGACCGTAGCAGAGCGCAGACTCAATCTCGCGGCGGCATGCCTTGATGAACGCGGCGCAGGTGCACTTGAGAGTTCGATCGACGGTTTTTTACGAGATCTTCCAGTCGGGCATATCATCGACACGCCCGTCGACGGGCTGATTCGGCAATTCGAAGTCTATCGATTGGTCGGCGCGTCCGATGCGCCTGTGATTGAAATCGCGCCCGACGAGGGGCTTGGCACGACGGAAGTCATCGTTGCGGCCAAGGACGTTCCAGGCGCGCTCGCTGACATCACAGGAACCCTTTCTGCCTGCGGACTCAATATCTTGTCGGCGCGAATCGTGACGACGGGAAGCGGTCGCACGCTGGATATCTTTAGGGTCGCAAAATCGGGTGGCGCCAGCCATGTGATGAGCCAATCCGGTCAAAGTGCGCTGGTGGATCCGCGTCGCATCACGCAGGTAAAAGAGAAGCTCGAGCAGGTCTTGACCGGGAAAATTCGGGTTCAGGAGTTGCTCACAAGACGTATCAATGAACAACGCTTGCCAGACAGGCCCTTGCCATCGGTCGAAACGCAGGTCAGAGCCGTCGAAGATGCGAGCGAGCATTTTACGGTGATCGAAATTCGCGCGCCGGACCGAATTGGTCTTCTCTATGAAATTGCCAGCGTTTTGCAGCGCCATGGCGTGAACATCCACCTGTCGAAAGTCGACTCGGTGGGGTCACAGGTCATCGACACGTTTTATGTCGAGAAATCCAATGGGGGCTCGCTCGACGAGGAGCTGCTTTCGAAGGTCTTGGGAGACCTGATGGAACAGGTCAGCCAGACTGCCGGGCTCGTTCCCTAGTTGCCAGATTGGCCTCGGCATCGGATGGCCGAATATAATTTGGCTCAAGCGTGACGAGGTCACCTGGGCCTTCCTTCAAAACACGAGCGCGCGTCAGCGTACCTAGAGAGTAGGGCGAAGGAGAATCCCATCCACTCCCCAAAGAACGGACCTGCGCGGGCAGTTGTCCGGCTTTGAAGTACGCCTGTGCGCCGCCTCCGACCACGACCGGGTCAACCAGCGATTCGATAAGTTCGAGCAAGGCATCAGGGCCCAGAGCGGTGTCGTCATGAATGCATTCAAATCCGTTTGGGCCGGCCTGATACACGCCCACGTAAACTTCTTTTCGACGCGCATCGACTGCGGCCACGACCGGGCCTGAGTGTAGAGCTGTCACAGGTCGAGCGATTGCGGCAAGTGTTGAGACACCCGAAATCGCCGCTCCGGCGCTGACGGCAATGGCTTTGGCGTTCGCAAGGCCGACCCGAAGGCCAGTGAAGGAGCCGGGCCCCAAACCGCAGGCGACGAGGTCGATATCGTCGATGGACCAATTCTGTTGCTTCAACATGTCGTTGATATTGTGCAGCAGAGTATCGGCGTGATTCCCCGGGGAGGGGTGATGGCGACGCGCCACCTGTTCGTCGCCCTCGATAAGGGCGAGTGCCTGAATTCGCGTCGCGGTGTCCAGGGCGAGTGTGCGTGTGTAGCTCGCCATTTAAGCTCCGTTGACGAACGCAGAGATGTAGTCCCACTGCCGTTCAATGTCGTTTTTGAAGGCCAAGACCATCAACATCAGGATGAGTACGTAACCGATATAGGCCGCTATTTGCCTTGTTCGAAGGCTCAGCGGGCCGCGTTTGACCGCTTCGAGGAAGTAGAGCATCAACTGCCCACCGTCGAGCACGGGAACCGGCAACATGTTGACCACAGCAAGGTTGATGCTGATTGCGGCCATCATCTGAAGGAACTTGTCCCAGCCAGCCTTGCCAGCTTTAGCGGCGAGCTCGCCGATCATGATGGGGCCGCCAACATTATCGAGGCTGACGCGGCCCTGTGCCATGCGTACCACGCCCATAATCATCACTTTTCCAAACGAGAGCGTCCTCACCACCGACGTTTCGGCGGAATAAAGGAAGCGCTTGAAGAAGGGAAATGGGACCACTTTGGGCGGCAACGTGTCGGCAATATGGTTCCAACCGATATTGAATTTATAATAATCTTTGCGGTCCATCGCGATGACTTTTGGGGTCAAAACGAGGGGCACGATCTTGCCGTTTCGAAGGACTTCGATCTCGAAGGTCCGAGACGTGTTGACCTCGGAGCCGCCGTCTTTTTCCTGGCGTGAAACGATCTCGCGATTGACCTCGTTGGAGAGCATATCGTTTGTGAGGCGCCAATTGCTGACCTGTTCGCCTTCAACTTTCACGAGCAAATCGCCCAATTGCACACCTGCGATGGCGGCAGGGGAGTCTTTTTCGATTCGGGAGATGGCCATTTCGGCGTTCTGGATGCCGAGCACCCATTGTCCATCGACCTGGACGGGCGATGCTGTAATCGTGATGGCCTGTTGTCGGTGGATATCTGCGTAGCCCACGTCGAGCGGAGTGCGGCGCAGGAGTTGGACCTCAAGCGGCTTGCCCTGGCTGGTACGGACGGCAGCCTCGACTTCGTCAAAACGCAGCGTTGGTTTTCCGTTCACGGACATGATTTTGTCGAAATTCTGCAGCTTACCAGCCGCGGGCCCCGTCGGATCGGTCACGATGATGGTGGAGCCGAACGCGCCGGGATGAATGCCGATAAGGCCGTAGGTTTCCTCGGCCAAGCCCAGCATATCGGTGACGACCTTGGTTTCAGGCGTGATCGAAAGCTTTTGGACCTTGCCGTCGCGTTCGACTTCGACCTTCACTTCCTGACCGGGTCGCGACGTGATGTGGTCGATGACCTGATACCAGTACTCGATGGGCTCGTCGTCGAGACTCACAATCTTGTCGCCGGCTTTGACGCCTGCCATCGCGGCGGGCATGCCTGCAAAGACTTCGCCCACGACCGCAGGGGGAGTGGTCGTGACGGCCATGGTGAACACAAAGTAGATCAGAATGGGGAAGATAATATTGAATGCCGGACCGGCCACCGTCACCAACGCGCGCTGGTAGATGGGTTTGGCCATCAGGCCTCGCTTGCGCTCGGCCTCGGGCAGGCCTTCCATGCTTTCGAGATCGCCGCCGAACATCTCGACGTAGCCACCAAGCGGAAAGGCTTTGA
>JBFFMO010000270.1:0-6089 GCA_041554035.1 Allomicrovenator sp.
ACCAGGCACAGGGCAACCCGCCTTCTGAGGAAGGATGGCGCCTGTCGCCCCAATCTCAAAACCTTTCGCGCCCACTGCAACCGTAAGGTTGAGTTTCTTGTCTGGTTCTTCGATTTCCGTTGGTGTCGACGGACCGACCGAAAGCTTGGGGGCTGTGATGTTAATCACACCGACTTCGAGGAACACCATTGAGAGCAGAAGGAGAGGAATCAAGATGACCACCATGTTCATGATGGGCGTCAGATCCAAATCCTTAGCCTCCATACCTTCCCGTTTATCACGCGCCATGACTGCCTCCAAACAGACTCCGTAAACACGAAGTCATTCCGATCATTCCTCGACCATTCCGCCCTTGCCACGACTGACAAGGAGGTTCTCCAGCTTCACGCTGTAGAGGTCGATTTCGTCAAGGAGACGCTTAGTCTGGCCGCTCAAGATAAGGTGAGCGATCAGCGAGGGAATAGCGACAACAAGACCGAAGGCGGTGGTGTTCATCGCGAGAGCGATACCACGTGCCAGGAGTCGTTGGCGATTTTCTGGAGTAGCCTTCTCGAGAGCTTCGAAAGCCTCGATAAGACCCAGAATGGTACCCAAGAGTCCAAGGAGCGTCGCGATATTAGCGAGCGCGTTCAAGGAGTTGGTACGCTTCTGGATGCGAGGAACCACTTCAAGAGAAGCTTCTTCGATCGCATTCTGGATCTCCACTTCGCCCTTGTTGGCGCGCATCAGGCCAGCTTTAACAACCTTTGGAAGCGCAGCTGAAGGAGCTGCGTTGCAAAGCTTGATCGCTTGGTCGTTTTTGTTGGCCATAACAAGTTTTTGCACCTGCGCGTAGAAAGCCTCCGCGTTGATGTTGTACTTGAAGAACAGAAAGATGAATCGTTCAATCGCGATACCAATCGCGAAGATCGAGACACCGAGGATGAGATACATCCAAATTCCGCCAGTGCGGAAAGCCTCGGCAATTGCGCCCATGATGAGTTTCCTCCGTAAGCGTTGAAATGACTCTTACTAAAAAGCTGTATGTACAACCCAGCCGCCTCACAAACGAGACGACCTATTTCACTAAGTATTGAAGGCCCGAAGACCGTCTGCTGACTCGACTCTCATTTAGAGAACGGAGTCTATATCACAAGCCCGTTCACGGGGCCAAGTTCTATTTCCCTACATCAAAAAGGTTCTGTTTCCACAGATTTTAAGAGTTCAGGCATAAAAGTCTGTTTTGGCGTAAGTTTTTCATAACTTAGGCTCGCATGCTGCAAAATATAAAAAGCTTCGGGCTTTTGAATTCTGCCTTTAATCACCGTTTCATCGAGGTTGATCACGCCTTTTTGAGCGAATGCGGGTGCAGACACCAAGATCAGCGCCAAGGCCACGAGGCCAATTCCTATGCGTTGAATTCGCATGTCTTACTCCTCGGGGGATGGCTCTTCCGAGCTCATCTGTGATTCACGCATCATCTCAGCCTTCTGACGCTCGATCTCGATCGTCTTGCGGGCTTCCTCGATATATTTGTCCGCGGGGTCGTCCTTGGCGCGCTGCTTGGCGATCGCTTTGTACTTTCCGAAAACATCGATCGATTTTTGCAGCCGAGCGATCGGATCCATGCCTGGGACATCGCTGTCCAGATAGAGGATCGCAAGATTGAAATGCCCGTCCGCAAAATTGTCGTCGATCTCAACCGATCGCTTAAAGGCGAGTTCGGCATCTTTATAACGTTTCATGCCCTTATAGGCATTACCAAGGTTCAGGAAGGCTTCTTTAAAGTCTGGGTAGACCCGAATGGCTTCCTCGAATTGGGCAGCTGCGGACTGGAAATCGCGGGCGTCATGGTAGAGGACGCCCAGATTATTTCGAGCTTCAGGGTATTGAGGTCGAAGTTCAACGGCCTTGCGATAGTTGACCATCGCTCCGGCTTTATTGTTGAGCTTGAGCTCAGTGGACCCAAAAAGATTGAAGAGGTCAGCCCGGTTCTTGTTCAACTCGACCGCGCGTTCGATCACGGACCGAGCGAGTTCGTATCGACCCAAGAGAAAATTCGCTTGAGCCAGGGCGTACATGGCGTCGACGTGACGCTCATCTTTACGCAGGATCTCTTTGGCCTTGGTGATCACGTCTTCGTAGGCGCCCTTATTCAAGGAGACTTCGAGCGACGCGGCACGATGACCGAGATTATCGGGTCGTTGATCGACAAATTTCTGAATCAAACGCTCAGCATCGGCCGGACGATTCTGACGCAGGTAGAGCCGAGCAAGGTTGATCAGTGCTGGCGAAAAGTCGGCATTGAGTTGGAGCGCTTGAAAGTAGCGTTTTACCGACTTGTCGTAGGCCCCTTGTCGTTCGTTGACGACTCCGAGGTTGTACGCCGCCAAAAAACCACCTGTGGGATCGTCCACCAGGCTCTCAAGGTCTGAAGCCGCACCGGTCAAATCGCCTTTTTCGGCGGCCGCGACTGCATCGGCGATCATCGCCGACACGCCGGCATCAATTTTGGACTCGGACTGAGCCGATGTGGCTTGACCTTCACCAAGGGAATCCGCCGAAGGAACGGCTTCAACGTCCTTCATCAAGTCTGTGGCACTTCGCACCGATTCGACCTGAACAGGATCTTTGACGACGTCGTCCTTCTTGTTGGGGGACGAAGAACAGGCGCCCAACCATAAAAGCCCCACCACCAATACGCGTAGGTTTTTCATGGTGTCTCCTGACTATTTTTGAGGTCGTCGATCGACAGCATGTCACGCCCGGTGATCGTGCGGAATTCGGGTGCCTGACGTTCATCCTTGTAGAGCGGGAACTCGGCAGGCTTGTACTTGTTCAGTTCTTCGAGCGTTCGCTTGGTCCATTCGTTGACGATCTTTTCCTCGCGAGCCTTGGCGATGGTCGCCTCGTAACGACGAATCGCTTCGTCCTCAAGCGGGATGGCGATGTCTTCGAGCTGAGTTCGATAGACTTCGTAAGATTCGCTGTCCTCTTTGAATGGAATAGGCACTTCGTAGAGAGAAGATGCGAATTGTTGGAAAAGAGATCCGATCCGGAAGCTCGATGCCATCGTCCATTCAAGATTTTTGTAACCCCAGATGCTCTCGTACTCGGCGGTCAACTTCTTCTGACCCGCGATCTTTTCTGGGAGCACTTTTTTCTGATTATTAAGCGAGCCCTTGATCTTGATCGCTCGCCACTTCACAAATTCGCGCTCGACGAGCATGAACTTCGATTTAGCGGCGAAGTAGGCAGCGGGGCTACCGGGGGCCAGACCACGAGAGTCAAACTCCGAAATCACCTGTTTATAGATCTTGTCGGCTTTGTTGGTGTCGCGTTTCGCCTCATAGAGGTCTGCGATCTTCATCAAACCTTCGAGAACTCGAGGACTTTGTGCGGGTTGACCACCAAACTCGGTGTTGAAGGTCTTGATCGCCTTAGTCATCTTGTTTTCGTCGCCGGCTTTTTCCCAGGTCAGCACGGCCCTCCACGCGGCTTCGGGCGCCTGCGGATTTGAGGCATACGCTTCAGCGTAGCGCTCGTAGGCCTTGGCCGATTCGCGATATTTCTGCAGGTTTTCCCGCAGGACCGCAGCGCTTCGCAGCGCGTCGCCTCGCTTTTCATCCAGATTGAAATCCAGACCCGTGGCGTCAATATCGGATTGAGGCTTGCTACGGTATTTGTCGTAGAAAAGCTCGTACGTCGTGATCGCATTATCGTAGTCGAAGAATCGTTCCTGATTCACGCCAACACGATAGAGCGCGTAGGTGGCCAGAGGATCCTCAGGATGCTCTTTGTACACGCGCTCGTAGAGTTTCATGGCCGACTCAAAACGCTTCACGTTTTCATAAGCCACGGCAGCATTATTAAGCGCTTTTGCGGCGTATGGGGTGGTCGGCGCCTCTTTGAGCAGGCGTAGGTATTCTTCGGCCGCTTGTTCGTATTTCTTGTCGGCGAAGAGTTGTTCGGCCGACTTGAAGAGCGCGCCGAGTTTGAACTCTTGGACTTCCTTACGAATCGCGTCGGCCTGTTCGCCCTGAATCACGTTCGAGAGTTTCTCGGCGGCCATGGCCAGACCGGTGAAGTCGTTCTCTTGACGGTAGGTCTCAAGGTAGAGCGATCCGGCAAGGTAGGCGACTTCGTTTTCAGGGTACTTGTTCACGATCCATTCGAAGCGACGACGAGCCGTCGGGAAGTCTTTGAATTCGTAAAATACTTTGGCGGCCTGAAACGCGAACTTCGCAGACAAATATTTGTCTTTGTCGTTCTTAAGATCGAGAACCACGTAGCGGTCCATCTCAGTGATGTAGGTTTTGACGACTTCTGGGATGGGCTCGGACTCGATCGTTCGTTTCTGGTCAGAGCGTTCGCCTTCTTCGCGCGCAGTTTCCTGTGCTTTCGCGGTGTCGCGAACGTCATCAGTCTGAGGCAGGACCTTGCCAGGAAGTTCTCCGCGACCGACTTTGTCGACCATCAGGAGTTCCATGGACTTCACAGCATTGAACGCGGCAACTTCCTGATATTCGTTATTCTTGACGTCCATTTCACGCACGACTCGGTATTGTTCATGAGCGGGTACGAACTGCTCTGAATAATAGAGACACTCAGCGAAGTAAAAGTTCCATTGATAGGCATCTTTATCGTTGGGATAGCGTGAGAGGAAGTCCTCATAACCCTTCGCGGCGAACGCATAGCGGTCCCGAGCCTGTGCAGCGAGCTCTTGATCGTCGCGTACTTCGGCCTCGTTTCGCAGTTTCTGCGCTTCGGAGTGGTACCACGTCGCGGACTGGATCAGGTTGTCTTTGACGAGGTTATCCGAATATCGAATCGCCTCGGCATTGCCCGCCTTCAGTTGGTATGCGTACCAGGCACTCTTGGGGCCGTAATACTCGTTAAGTTTGCCGCGTTCGGTGAACGCCGATTCCATGCGATCGTCGCGCAAAAGCGCCAGAATGATCTGCTCGTGAATCTCGGGGTTTTTCCGGTCGTTGGGGTACTTCGACAAGATGAAACGGTAGATCTCAACCGAGTCCGCATAATACGTGTTCTCGAAGAGGTATTGCCCAAGTTGGTCAAGGACTTCGCGTTCGTAGGGTTTATCACCCGTGATGTAGCGCTGAACACGTGTCAGACCGAAGTCTGGATCCTTCTTGCCGTCGAGATCCCAGTCGGCCTCAGCCAGTGAAATCGCGATGTATTGAACCGCTTCGGCGCGGAGCACGGAGCCTTCTTGGCCCGTGCGAGCTCGCAATTCATCAGAGTATTCGACGAGTCGTTTGAACTCTTTGATGGCCTGATCGAAATTATCCTGCCGGTAGTACGTCCACGCGATCTTGTAGAGGGCCTTGTCGAAGAACTTGGAGTCCGGAAACTTCATGGCCTCGATATAGGCCTGTTTGGCCAACTCAAGTTCATTGTAGTCGAAGTGGAACTCACCGATGCGAATCCACGCTTCAGGTACAAATTGCGAGTCGGGCCGCTTGACGATCAGCTCGGCAAAAAGAGCGCGACCTTCTTGTTCGTTGCCCATCTGCAGTTCGCAGTAGGCCAAGAGGTAGAAAGCGCCGTCGAGCAATCGGTAATCAGGCCATTCGGCGATCAGCTTCCGAAACGTCTGCATCGTGGGGCCGTAGTCCCGGATCGGATCCGTCGGCGCGGCGGGCGCCTTTCCGTCCTGGAAAAGTGCCATCTGCGTCTGAAAATCCTCATCTGCTACGAGGTAATCGTCGTTCGCTTTTTCGAAGTAGAGTTCGGCCAGTCTGAACATCGCATCGGGCGTGTAGCGCTGGTCCGATGGATATTTGACAAGGAAGTTCTCGAACGCAGCGATGGCATCCAGCCGGTGTTGTCGTTCAACCGCTTCGCTCGCCCGAATCTTGCCGTCGTAGGCTGAGTTGACCTGCGCGATCCGCTTTTTGTACTCGGCATCCACAATGGAATCGACGGTCGATTCAAAATCAACAATCTCCGAGGTGTAGCGAGTCAAGGCGTCTTGCCAGAGTCCGAAAGCCTGAACCAATTTCGGGTCGGCATCGCTTGGCAGGTCGATTGGAGACCGCAGCGGCCCCTTATCCTCGGCCTTCATCGGTGCTTCTTTCTTGGTGATG
>JBFFMO010000271.1:0-6076 GCA_041554035.1 Allomicrovenator sp.
AACGACGGCATCGACGACGTCAACGACAACTGCCCAACTGTTCCCAACCCAGGTCAGGAAGACGCAGACATCGATGGCATCGGCGACGCGTGTGACGACGACTCGGATAACGACGGGATCACTGATATCGACGAAGGCACCGATGACCCAGACGGCGACGGAGTCCCGAATTATCTGGATGACGACTCAGACGGTGACGGCATCTTGGACCGAGACGAAGCCGGCGATACCGATCTGAACACGTTGCCGATCGACACGGACAGCGACGGAACGCCAGACTTCCTCGACCTCGACTCGGATAACGACACGATTTTGGATCGACGTGAAGCCGGTGACTCCGACAAGGCCACCCCACCGATCGACACCGACCGCGATGGCGTGCCGGATTTCCGAGACTTCGATTCGGATGACGACACGATCGCCGACAAGGACGAAGCGGGCGACGCCGACCTGGATACACAGCCCGTCGATTCGGACAACGACACCATCCCGAATTATCTGGATCTGGATTCGGACAACGACACGATTTCGGACAAAGACGAAGACGGCGACAATAATATTGGAACCGCACCGGTCGACACAGACCTTGATGGCACGCCAGACTTCCTTGACCTCGACACTGACGGAGACGGGATTTCGGATGCAGCCGAAGCCGGAGACACCAGTCTGGAGACCTACCCAGTCGATTCAAACGGCAATGACATCCCGGATTGGCGTGAGGGAGCTGGCGGCGTGGTCGTCGGCGCTGAGGCTTACGATGTCTCGGGTGGTGGTTGCACCACCGGAACAGGCGGCACGATCTGGCTCGCCCTCTTCGGGTTCTTCGGACTGCGCCGACGCCGCTGATTTGCTGTGACCGGTACGCAGGCCCTATGGCCTGCCTGGGATTCTAGTGCTGCATGGGCACGTGGGTCGAGCCAGTCAGGCTCGTCCACGTTGCTGCATCGACGACGTCTTGCCGATACTGCGCATGACACGCGGTGCAGGCCTCAAGGGTGTAGGAAGTCGCTTCCAGCACCGTTTGAATATCTTTGGCTTTCGCCGCCACTCCAATCGCATCTGCGCGCGAATGAAAATCGAGCGCCATGTCAGTAAACCCGGGAGCGCCAGCTCCCATATGCTGGCACATCTGCGCCATCTGAGGCGATGATTCGATCCGAGCGGATGCCTTGATGATCCGCTCCCAGTCTTGTGCTGCGGCCGCAGAAACGATCTCTTGAATCGCAACAAGATGGTCCTGCATATTTTGTTTTTGATGCCAGGCCATCATCGGTTGCAAGGGAACCGGCGTGCGCGTGTCCATTCGATTCAGGTCTTGAATCGCCGAATCGGGCGTTACGGCCACTGCTGGCGCGACTGGTGCGTCTTGTTTTTGGGGCAGTTCCGCCTTCGGCTCAGCCTGACAAGCCGCCAACAACACGAGGCTTAAAATAACGAGTGGTTTCATGATTCCTCCTGAGACCCGGAACGTATGCACATGCGGGCAAGATGCCCGCACACCAATCACAAACCGAAAACCGAAAACCGACTCAGTCTTCGAACACGTTTGCCGACCAAGGGATCAGCGCCTTCAGTTCGGTGGCACGCGCTCGGGCTAATGGAACGCCGGTATCGGTTTCGCGATTCAAGATCAGGCGGTACGTGCCTGCGCCCCACGGAGCGATGCTTTCGATCGCATCAAGCCGAACGATGTAGCTGCGATGGCATCGGAAGAACGAATCCGGGTCCAGGTTCTGCTCTAAGAATTTCAGGCTGAAGTCCGTGATGAAGCGCTTCTTTTCAGTCTGAACCACCACAATTCCGTCCTCCGATTCAAAGAACAAAACTTCATCGATCGGCACGACGCGATAGCTTCCGCGTTCCTCGACCGAGATCCGAGTCAGCGGCTTGGAAGGTCGCGCGACGGGAGCCTCGGCAGGCCTTGCAGCCCGCGCCACGGCTTTTTGAAGCCGCTCCAGGCGCACGGGTTTGAGCACATAATCCAAAGCCGCCACCCCAAACGCATCGACGGCGTGGTGCTGATAAGCGGTCACAAAAATGACCTGCGGTGAGCCTTCGGTCTCGTGCAGCAATTCGGCCAGCCGCATGCCGCCGATTCCGGGCATATCGACATCCAAAAATACCAGTTCCACTTCTTCGGTCTTGACCAAATTTAGCGCGTCTTCGGCGCATTCCGCCTGCCCCACAAGGGTCACACCCTCGCATTGTTGGAGCAGCCAAATCAGTTCTTCGCGGGCTGGTTTTTCGTCGTCGACCACAATCACATTCATTCGACCACCACTTTTCGAAGCTGCTTGCGCGCCTGCGCCTTCAATCCAACTTTGGACTCACGTCGCCCTTCGGCGGGCACCACAAACTCGGCCACAGCGCCACCTTCTGGGCCCTCGTTCAGTTCAAGACTCACGGGCACGTGGAAAAAACGCTCCAGACGATCACGGACATTTTGAAGGCCAATCCCGACTCTGTCGGATTCAGACTTTTCACCGTTTGGCCCAGGTCCATCATCGATTACACGCACCAGATGGCCTTTTTCGACCGCTTTGACCTCGACCACAACCGACACTTTACCGTCGACTGTTCCATGGCGAATCGCATTTTCGACCAGAGGCTGCAAAATCAACGGAGGCACAGCGATTTGGCCCATCTCGACATCGCCCAAAACGTTGGTCGAGAATCTTAGGCCTTCCCCAAAACGAGCCCTTTCCAGCTCAACGTAACGCTCAATTTGTTTGAGTTCGTCACGAAGCGTCGTCACATCCCGGTCGTTGGAGAGCGTGTAACGAAGGAAATCCGACAAATCTAGAGTGAGCTCACGGGCCTTCACCGGATCGGTTCGAATCAGATAACTCAGTGTATTGAGTAAATTAAATAGGAAATGAGGCTGCACCTGATATTGCAGCGCCTCAAGCTTGGCATCGCGCGCCAATTCTTTGTTGTCATGGGCCTCTTCACGCAGGCGGTCGAGCTCATCCATCAAGGAAAGCAAACCCATGAAGACCGTGACGCCCATCGCATTCGCTGCAATCTTGGCCACGTGCAAAGGCCAATTGGAGGTCTCGGCGATGGCCAATTGCGGGTCGAAAAAAACCATCACCCCGCCAATCAGCGCGTGATAAACCACCTGAACCGTGACGGCACCAAGGGCAACCGCCAACATGCCTGTCCCAAAACGACGGCTCCACCAGCCCGATAAAAGCCCCACCAATACGCTTGCCGCCAAGGCGTAACCAAAGCTTGGCCCCTTCAGGTTCCATGCGTACACCGCTCCAGCAACCAGCCCGACAAAGGCGCCTACTTTGCGGCCTCCCAGAAACCCCGCGACCACAATGCCCAACATACGGACATTAAATCGTTGGCCGCCCACGGACATGCCAAGGAAGACGCCCCACACCGCCATCGCGCCCATCACCATCGCCAAAAACAAGCGACGACGCACTGATGCTTGGCGCCCATGCTCGTGAAGCCACACGTGCGCTGGTTTGATCAACACCAGCACCAGCACTACCGCGACAAGGACCGAGGCCTTCTCGAGCAGACGTATAACTAAAAATAGGGCTTCCACGGAATCTCACGGCGATTGCGATTTTCGCGCCATTGTGTATTTTCCCGGCGACGCGAACTCTAAGCATATAGGTAACACCATGGCGACCGAGCAAACAATTCCAGTGGTCAACCTTCAAGACTACACACAAGGTGACGAGACCGCTCGAACGGCCTTCGTGCAGAAGCTCGGCGAAAGCCTCAAAGCCTTGGGGTTTGTGGCCGTCGAAGGACACGGCGTTCCGATCGACTTGCTCAATCAGAACTACAAGACTTTTGAGCGACTTTTTGCGCTTGAGCTCGACACCAAGAAAAAATACGAGCGCCCCGAGTTCGGCCGCCAGCGCGGTTATACGAGCTTTGGTGTCGAACAGGCCAAGGGCCATAATAAGGCCGACCTCAAAGAGTTCTGGCATGTTGGGCGCGAGCTCGCCGCTTCCCATCCGCTCAGCGGGCGTATGGCTGAAAACCAGTGGCCAGACGAGATGCCGGAGCTGAAAACCGAATCATTGGCGCTCTACGACGCCATGGATCGGTGCGGTAAATCCTTGTTGCGAGCCATTTCGGAGTACCTCGGCCTGCCACCCAATACCCTTCCCGACATGGCTACCGACGGAAATAGCGTGCTGCGCATCATCCACTACCCAGTCTGCGACGGGTTTGATGAACCCGGCATGATGCGGGCAGCCGCCCACGAAGACATCAACTTGATTACGTTGCTTCCTGAAGCGACCCAATCCGGGCTCGAGATCTTGACGCCCGAAGGCGACTGGCTGGCCGTTCCGTCACTACCTGGCCAGTTGATCGTGGATACCGGCGACATGATGAAGCGAATCACCAACGACGTGATTCCAGCCACGCGCCATCGCGTGGTCAACCCCGTTGGTACGCCAACGGAGCGCTACTCGATGCCGTTTTTTGTCCACCCCTATCCCGACGCATCATTAGCCGTGTTGCCAAGTTGCGTGCCCGCTGGCGAGTCCCCGAAATACGCGCCCGTGACCGCCGACGGTTATTTGAAAGAACGACTCAAAGAAAACAAAGTCGGCTAGCGGTGAGCAGTGAGCGGCGAGCAGTGAGCAGGCCCTGCGATTGGTGCGCGTGACTCCGGCCGGGTGTCGGGTGTCGGGTGTCGGGTGTCGGGTAATCAGGTAGTCAGGTTTCCGGAGGCAGTACTCGATTCTGCGACCGGTTCGCGTGGCTCCATCCGAGCCATGCGCATCTGCGACGCTACGATTCTGCGACCGAACCACCCCAGAGAAAAACAAAGTCGCCTGATTCTTTCATCATCGGGGGTCGGCGAGTTATGATGTTTTCATGTTGTATGTGACCTCAGGCGAATACGGGTACTTCGAGACGATTCAGGCTTTTTTCCTGGAACTGACCGGCAAAGGACTCGTCCTGAGCTCTCGAGATATCGAGACCCTGAAAAAATGGGCCGATCAAGGTGCGAGCGCAGCCACCGTGTGTGTCGGCATCGAGCGGGCGATCGACGCGCTGGCCGAAAAACCCCGTGATATCTGGGCTTGCCGAGCTTGGATCGAACCATTGGTCGCCGTGGCGCGGACCCGAGCCGTGGAGTCCGAAATCGAAGCTGAAGACAACGAAGTCGACCCCCAATTGGAGGCACTTCAAAAGATCGAAGAAGCCGGCCGCGCGGCCGAACGAGCCGCATTTAAGCAGGCGTACCGCGACGCGTGGAGCCGAGTCCGAGCCGCCGAACAGCAAGCGCTCTGGGAAACCTTGATCCTGACTGATTCGGCCTTGGTCCAAGCCTTCCTTGCCGCATTATCCGACGAAGAACGTCTGATGGTTCAAAAGACAGTGCTCGCCGACCCCGGACTCGCCGGCATGTCGGGCGACGCGCGTGAACACCACACCAACGCAAAAACTCGCCGGATCCTCCAAGAACAATTCGGCATGGTTTCACCACTCGATGTCTGACGACCTTTCTCAGCTGGCTGCCTGGCTGAAGATCAGCTCGGACGATGCCGCGTGTCTGCTGGATGTGCTGGCTTGGGTACGAAAAGATCTTGAGGTCAAAGACCGTGGGTTTCCAAACGATGAACCCAAAACCACTGACCTTTCGGTATTGATTCAACGACCGGGCTTCCGCGCAGCGATGCTGGGCGTCGCCGTGGACTTCGAAACTTCCCAACACATCATCGATGTGTTGGCTGAAGGGATTTAGCGGGCGCTCCAATGACGTGGATTTCTACAACCCCGCTTCAAGACGGGAACCGTGTCCTCCTGTCGACCTCTCCCGAGTTTCCACGGCCTCGTCTTCATTTCGAATTTGGCCGTCGGCGCGACTTGATTGCCCACCGAATATCCCTGAATGGCACGACCTTGGCGCTGATTCGTCTGGACGACTGGTGGGATTGGTTATGGATTGGCTTCAGTGAATTCCCAGCCCTCTTTGGTCATCTGCGCGCATCGGACGTCGGGTTGGCGTGTGATGAACCTGCGGCGTACGTCCGACGTGAAATGCTCCAGAAGCCCGAACTATTTGGCCGTGGCGATTTTGTCGTCGAAC
>JBFFMO010000272.1:0-6060 GCA_041554035.1 Allomicrovenator sp.
AATCCTGCACGAAACTGGTTGGAACCCACCTGAAGGTTGTGTTTCGCCCTACACTTCCCTGCCCGTTCAAGACGGTGAAGGCTACGAACGAATTACCGAAGTGCTTGGAACCACAGCGACAGTTTTTGTTCATAGGCCACATGGCCGCATCGACAAATACTACCGCGCTGCGACCGCTGCGGCCGAGCTTGCAGACCGTGGCTTTGAAAAAGCCGCTTTGAGCCTCAAAGGCATAATCGGACCACAATCAGACCCCATCGCAGACAAAGCCGAGCGTGCTCGAGCACGTGCTGCAGAACGCGAAGCCGAAGCCAAACTCCATGCAAAGGTCGAAAGTGTCGTTGAGTGGTGCGTTGCCCAACCGTGGCAAGATATCGCCGAATGGTTGGCCCGTGGAGCCGTACAATCATCGAACGTGGATGTCCTGACTTCCATCGCAAAAAGGCGCGACATCCCAATGGTTGAGGCCGAGTACTCACGTGGTCGAGCAACCATGGAAGATTACGTCACCCTGGACAAAGTCACGAACGACGAGACCGAGTTGAAACGTGTGCTTGTCGAGATCCTGATTCGGCCCACATGGAGTAACGACGGCGCCTTCGAAGACGTGTTGGCATGTATCGAAGCCTCTGAGCTCGCCGCCAAAAAGGAGGCAGCATGAATGTTCACATGTTCCTCTTACAACTCCACATACATGCCCTGTGGACCGACAACCGAACGCTCTCGATTCGGCTTGCGTCCGCCATGACCGAACTGCGCCGATTACAAAAAGACACTGGTCCTAATGTATGTCGGCAGAATCTCGAATTTTGTGACCTTGGGGCAATCGTCCAGGGGGAATCATGAACACCCTATTCGGACCGAGAGACATCGGCACGGTGATGCTGGACCCACCGTGGATGGAATCGGGCGGTGGCAAGTGCCAACGTGGGGCAAATCGCCATTATGACTTGGCCCCAACATCAGAACTGCCGGCCATCATTCGAAGTTGTCCATATTGGGACCGACTGGCTGACAGTGGACATTGCTACATGTGGGTGACGAACAACTTCCTCTGCAACGGCGATGGGCTTTGGCTGATGGAGCAGCTTGGGTTTCGTCCAATCACATTGCTGACATGGGCAAAGCCACGGATGGGGATTGGTCAGTACTTCCGCGGCCAAACCGAGCACATCATTTTCGGTGTGCGTGGGAGCACCCAATTGACCGAGGGGACGTGGTCGACACTGTTGGGCGGCAAAATCTTGCCACATCCAACCGACAGCCGCGGGCGCATCATCCACTCACGAAAGCCGGCCGACTTGCATGCGCTCATCGAACAGGCCTCGCCGGGCAAGCACCTCGAAATATTCGCGCGGGCTCCGCGTGATGGCTGGCTCACCTGGGGCAACGAGCTCGAACCAAAGGAGGCTGTATGAAGCTATTCACAACAAAAGAAGCAGCCGCCTATGTCGGGTACGCCGGGCCAAGTGGAATTCGAAACTTAATCATGCGTGGGGAATTGGTGCCGGATGGCCGCCGCGGGCGTGGAGGACCATTTTTGTTCAAGGCCGAGACGTTAGACGCATGGGCGCAACGTTGCTTGGAGGCATCCGATCAGGCAGGTTGTGGGCGCGTGGTCGCCCGGGGCAAGGGAGACAACATAAATGAAAACGAAGAAAGAACCGGGGATTCGTCCCACAGAAGCAGGCGGATGGCGCATCCGAACGAGCGCTACCGACCCCAAAACGGGGAAGATAGTGTTCAAGAAGATGACGCTTCCGCCAGGAACAACCATGCAGGAGGCACGACATGTTCGAGAACAACTCAAAAGCGAGATGCGGATGGGGGTGGAAAAAATGCCACGATCGACGACTACGCTCGCAGATTACAGCGAGCAGTGGATAGAGGCCGCCGCAAAGCGGCTTAAACCGAGCACGTTAAGTCTTTACACCAAAACGTTGGCTCAAAAGATCTTGCCGAAACTTGGTGAATACCGCTTGGGTATGATCACCCGACAGGATGTTGATGCTTGGGCTCGAGGCGTCGAAGAGGAGCGCTTTGAAAGTGACGGAGAGTTCATCCGTTACAGCACTGACACGCTGCGCACATGGTGGCGTGTGCTGCTTCAGATTTTGCGGGACGCACACGCGGAGGGTCACATCAAAAACGACCCAACGCTTCGTGTGCCAGCGCCTGAAACGAAGGTTCGTAAACGGCGAGAAAGCCGAACGCTGAGTGCTTTGGAGTTGGTTGCGCTTTTGGAAGCCACTCCGGATGCACGACGTGCTGAAGTGGCGTGCCTTGCATGGACGGGAATGCGACCAGGCGAGATGTACGCGCTGACATGGCAGGATATTGATTTCGAGCGCGAACGGCTCGTGGTGGCGCGGGCTGTTTGGCGAGGACACATTGGAACCACAAAGACTGACGCTTCACGGGAGGTCCCATTGGCTGATGAGCTTCGTGTGATTCTTCAAGATCATCGTGAGTCACAGCGACTGGCGGTTGGAGAAGATTGGGCAGCCACAAACTTGGTGTTTCCATCGGAGGCTGGAACCACGCGCACTGCTGCAAGTCTGCAGAAGGCGTTGGCCCTGGCGCGAGCTGTCGCCAACATCGACCAACATGTGAGCCCACAGGTATTGCGCCGTACGTGGAACACCTTGCTTGACGCGGCCGGCGTCAACCACATCGTCATTCGTTCAATGCTGGGCCATTCTTCCGAAGAAATGACTCAGCGATATGCGGGGATTCGAATGGAGCGAAAGCACGAAGCGATCGCCAAAGTCTTAAAGCTGGCGGATGGGTGAAAAAAGGTCACTCACTTGACCCTTACTTGACCTCACGTAGGTCAACTTGACCTTTAGTGGTCTTTTCTTCAGAAGGCAGAAACAAAAAAACCGGGACCATTTCTGGTCCCGGTTTAGAGCGGGAGAAGGGATTCGAACCCTCGACTTCAACCTTGGCAAGGTTGCACTCTACCACTGAGTTACTCCCGCGTTGCTGACCCTGTTGGCCAGCGGAGTATGTATATAGAGACGCTCTAAAAGGCTGTCAACCCGTTTTTCGTCACTCTTCGCTTTCTTCCTCATTTTCGTCGGAGGGCGGTATATCGCCGTCTTCGCCCTCTTCCACCGCAGGTTCGTCGTCAGGAACCCCGCCGACACCATTCAGTGCAGCACCTAAGTTCTGACGAGGAAACGGCATATCGATTCTGTCGTTCGATAATGCACGAAGCTGTTGATTGAGATTTTTCTGAAGATTTGGGGTGTCATTGGGTCCACGCGGAATCGCCGAGGGTTCCATTTCGTGGATCGCATTGTCGACGGGTTCGGGGATCACCTCGTCAAATTGAGCTTCATCGACGATCTCCTCTTCCTGGAGCTGTTCCTGAGCCGCTGGAATGGCCGCTTCGCCCTGCTCCACGACGAGTTCGCGCTCTTCGGTTTCTGGATCCGCCCAATCGTCTTCCGCAGGGGCATTCCTTGCGCCAGCTGTAGGTCGTGCAGTGCGTGCGGTCCCAAGCGATGCGGAAGCACCCCCCATATAGGGTCGAAAGCCGGTGACGACGGCCAGCGGCTCTTCGTCGATGGAAACACCGCCCGAAAGTGAACTCACGACCTTGGTGCCGATATACCCGACGACCAAAAGTCCGCCTAAGGCGGCCAGAATGGGCTTCCAGGGAATTGAGCGGGGCTTTGGCGGTGTCTCAGCAGTCCGAAGGTCTTCGACCTCCGACCAGTCATCTGAGGCTTCAGATGAGACTACCAACTCGAACGTTCCATCGCTGTTTTGCAGCGTTTGGAGCTCTGAATGTTTTCCTGTCGTCATGCCGCCTCCGGTCACACTGACGCATCTTAGCTCGGCCACGCCTAAACACAATCGCGATGCACGCGACGAACTTCAAACCAAAAAAAAGCGGGGCTTTCGCCCCGCTTTTGGATTCTTTGTTCGAGGACGCTTAGTTGGCGTCTTCAAACTCAGCATCGATGACATCGTCGTCATCCGGCGTAGAAGCCGTTTCCTCTGCTGGAGCTTCGCCACCAGTGGCCTGGTACATCTGCTCGGCCATGGCATGGAGGGTCTTTTCAAGATCCTCCATCTTGGCTGTGAGGTCTTCAACCGTTGTCTCTGCGACTTCCAAAGCACTGCGAAGAGCAGCAACCTTGGTTTCGATCTCGGTGCGCTGTGCAGGCTCAAGTTTATCCTCGAGGTCCTTCACAGTCTTTTCGGCCGACAGAATCATGGTCTCAGCGCGATTGCGTGTCTCTGCTGATTCCCGCTTCTTCTCATCTTCGTCGCGATGAGCTTCAGCTTCCCGAACAAGGCGCTCGATCTCAGCATCGTTGAGTCCGCTGGACGATTCGATACGGATCTTCTGTTCCTTGTTGGTCGCCTTATCCTTGGCCGACACGTGCACGATACCATTGGCATCGATGTCGAAGGTGACTTCGACCTGCGGCACGCCGCGAGGAGCTGGCGGGATGCCATCAAGGTTGAACTTACCAAGCGTCTTGTTGTCTCCCGACATTGGACGCTCGCCCTGAAGCACGTGAACAGTCACGGATGTCTGATTGTCCGAAGCCGTCGAGAACGTTTCGCTCTTCTTGGTCGGAATCGTGGTGTTTCGTGCGATGAGCGAGGTCATCACTCCACCAAGAGTCTCGATGCCGAGCGAAAGAGGTGTCACGTCGAGCAAGAGGATGTCGGTGACATCGCCGCTCAACACGCCCGCCTGAACCGCAGCACCCAGGGCCACGACTTCGTCAGGATTCACGCCCTTATGAGGCTCCTTGCCGAAGAATTCTTTGACGGCAGTCTGAACCGAAGGAATCCGAGTCGAACCACCCACCAGAAGGACTTCATGGATATCATCCTTGGTCTTCTTGGCGTCGGCCAACGCCTTGCGGCATGGCTCCAAGGTTCGCTTCACAAGGTCGGCAATCATGGACTCAAATTTCGCCCGCGAAAGCTTCACGGTGAGGTGTTTGGGCCCAGTCTGGTCGGCGGTGAGGAACGGAAGATTGACTTCGGTTTCAACCACGCTCGACAATTCAATTTTGGCTTTCTCACCAGCTTCTTTGAGGCGCTGAAGGACCATCTTGTCTTTCGACACGTCGATGCCAGTGTCCTTTTTGAACTCAGCCATCAACCAATCGATGATGATCTGGTCGAAGTCGTCTCCACCCAGGTGAGTATCACCGTTGGTGCTGATGACTTCGATCACACTGTCGCTGACTTCGAGAATCGAGATGTCGAAGGTACCGCCACCAAGGTCGAAGACGGCGATGGTTTCATCGGTCTTCTTCTGGTCGAGGCCGTAAGCCAATGCGGCTGCGGTGGGCTCGTTGACGATGCGCTTGACGTCCAGACCTGCAATCTTGCCGGCATCTTTGGTTGCCTGACGCTGCGAGTCGTTGAAGTACGCCGGCACCGTGATCACGGCTTCGGTGACTTCTTCGCCGAGGTATGCTTCAGCGGCTTTCTTGAGCTTCATCAAGATTTTGGACGAAACTTCGGGTGGGCTGTAGTTGCGGCCACGAACCTCGATATGCGCGTCCCCATTATCTGCCGCTACGACATGATAAGGGATACGTGTCATGTCGCCTTTGATCTTGTCGTACTTCATGCCCATGAAGCGTTTGACCGAGTAGATCGTGTTCTCTGGGTTCGTGATGGCCTGGTTACGCGCGATGCGGCCCACCAAGACCTCGCCCTTGTCGTCGTATGCGACAACCGACGGAGTCGTTCGTGCGCCTTCCTCGTTTGGAATCACGCGTGGCTCTTTTCCTTCCATGACGGCTACAACTGAGTTGGTTGTACCGAGGTCGATTCCGATGATCTTACCCATTCTGAACTCCTAACTGCTAACTGCTTGTTTTCTTTGATGGGCGCCGGCCAGAAAATCCGTCACAGCACCCGTCTCATTTCTTCTGCGGGTAAACTATGCACACCTTCAGGGGCGGCAACTCCGCACTTCACATTCACTAGCTACTTGGCTTGCTTTCCGAGGCTACCGGGGCCGCTTTTGAGCTCTCACTCGGTGCGGCTTTGGTTTCTTTGGCAACCGTGGTGGTC
>JBFFMO010000273.1:0-6043 GCA_041554035.1 Allomicrovenator sp.
CGAAGAGCCCATTGTGGTCGAAAAGGCCGAGCGCGACATGACTCCCTACTACATCGCGGGTGGAGTCACCGGCGTGGGTGTGGCGCTTCTTGTTACCGGAGCCGTTTACGACAATGTCGTGATTCCTGGCACGGACGATGAGCGAAAGAAATTCGAGCCAAGCACTCAGGAATACAAAGATCTGACCGATCAACGTTCCACCGAGTCGACCATCGCCCTTGTGGGTTATGTCGGCGGTGCAGCTTTGACCGTCGGTGGTGCGGATTGGTTGACGTACTTGTTTCTTACCGATGACTCGGCGTCCGATTCCAAGGAATCCGACGCAGATGCCATCGAGAAGCGACTTGGCGTGATTCCGGTGATCGGGCAAGATACAGTCGGAGTTGGCCTCTTCGGTCAGTTCTAGCACGGGATACGGATGGCAGCAGGCGTTGTGAATGTGGGCGATATCATCGCCGACCGATATGAACTCATTGAGGAAATCGGTCGCGGTGGTTTTGGAGTCGTCTTTCGGGCTGTACAGCTTGGGATGGACAGGCCCGTTGCTGTCAAAGTTCTTCACCCAGCCGGGAATGAAGAATTACAAGTTCAAATGAGGGAGCGGTTCAAGCGCGAGGCCATGATGGCGCGCAACTTGAACCACCCGAACACGATTCGTCAGTACGATTTCGGAGAAATCGGCGACGGGACGATGTTCCTGGTTTTGGAATATCTGGACGGTCGCAATCTGGTCGAAGTCATCCGGCAGGACGGCAAGCTCGGAGACGATCGCGTTCGTGCGATGGCTCCGGGAATCTTGAAGTCGTTGGCGGAAGCGCACGCGCAAGGGATCGTTCATCGCGATCTTAAGCCGGGCAACATCATGCTCTGCGACGTTTACGGCGAGCAGGACTACGTCAAGGTGCTGGATTTTGGCATCGCCAAGACCATGATGGGAGACACCGACCTGACCGCGGCCGGCGTGGCGTTGGGCTCTCCTCGATACATGCCTCCAGAACTTCTGCGTGGGGATCATCCGGTGGCGGGGTCAGATGTCTATTCGATATCGATTACGCTGGGTGAGGCCATCATCGGTGCGCCCATTTTAAACACTGAAAATTCGGTCGAGGCTGCACAGGCCCAGCTTTCTCCGAAGAGGCTGCCCATTCCCGATGAATTGCGGGCGTCTTCGCTTTGGCCTTGGCTGTCCATCGGCTTCTGCAAGGAAATTGAGCAGCGCTACCAAAGCGCTGACGAAATGTTGAAGTACCTGAACGCGCCACTCGAAGACATTCTGGCGCGTGGCGGTGATGCGCCTCTTGAAAACGTCGAGGATACAATCGATGCGACCATGCCTCGTCAGCCACCGATCACCGACTTGAGCTTTGCCTCACCGTCGCCTTCGGTTGAAGTCAGCGTGGCAGAGGACGACGAAGAGGAAGAGGAAGAATACGCGTCGACGATGCGGTTGGACGCGAGCGTCGCGATCGCAGCGATGGAAGCTGGTGCGCCGCTTTTTGGTGAGGGGACGCTCACCCAGGAAAGCGACGCCTACGACCCCGAAGCCACCAATATCATTGACTCGTCGCAGATTGATTTCAACGCCCCGGGTGGCGCCACGCTGCCCTTGTCGCCTGTGGTCGTCAGGGCACCTTCAAGTCCGGCCCTGAGCATCATGGGGCCCGATGACGAGGATGATGATGACGGCGCGACTCAAATGGTTGAGCTTCCGGCCGACTTCAGATTCCCCACTCCTGGTGGCTCGTTACCAGAGCCAGCAGCACCAGCAGCGATACCCGCGGCTGGCCCATCGATGCCCTTTACGCCGTCGACTCCTTTTCAAAACACGTTATCACCGGCTCCAGCTGCTCCCGAACCAGGAGCTTCGCCTGCGGGTTCAGGGGGGCATTTGCCCTTGCCGGCGGCTCCTCCATTCCAGGGCATGGCGGCCGTTGAGGAATCCCGCACGGAGTTCATCGAGTTCGTCGTCCCTGAGGCGACCAAAGAGCAGCAGAAAGAGGAAAAGAAGTGGGGCGGAGCAGTCGTTCTGCTGATTGGTCTTTTTGTGGCCGTCTTGGCCGCCGCTGCCGCGTTTGTGTATTTTTTGGCAACGAAACAGGGGCCCGAAGACGCGGTCATCGTTGCGCCTGTTGTCTTGCCTGACCCTATCGCTGCGGTCGAACCGGTGGTCGAAAAGGCTGTCGATGTGGACTTCCGTGTCTACACGGTTCCTGAAGGTGCAGCGGTATTTGTGGATGGCGTCGAGAAGACGAAGACGCCTGCGCGCTTTCCGCTTCCTGCGAATTCTCTACCCCAAGACGCAGAAGTGCGGCTTGAAGGTTTTGAAACCCAAAAGTTCACGCTTGAGGCCGGCAAGACCACGGTGGACCTGAAGCTCAAAGAGCTCATGAAAATCGAGGTTGAACCCGTGAAGGTTGAAGAACCCAAACCCAAGCCGAAGCCCAAACCCAAGCCGAAGCCGAAGCCGAAGCCTAAACCGAATCCTAATATCATCCCGCTCTTCGACTAGGCCTGCGCCAGCCGAAGAAGCACCTGATTAGTTATCGCGACTCGGCACCCCAGTGACCGAGTTGTTCTGTTTTATGGAGAGAGAAATGACTGAGCTTGATCTCAAGGCGTGGCCGTACAAAGAAGCTGAGAAGATCATCGAGAAGATGGCGAATAATAAGAGTGCACGCCCGCACGATTATGTTCTCTTCGAAACAGGGTTTGGTCCAAGTGGTCTGCCCCATATCGGCACTTTTGCCGAAGTTGCGCGCACGACATGGGTGCGAAACGCTTATGAAAATATGACGGGTGAGACGACCAAGATTTTCACGTTTTCGGATGATATGGACGGGCTTCGTGCCGTTCCAGACAACATCCCGAACGGGGAGCTTCTGATTCCACACCTTGGAAAGCCCCTTTGCGAGATTCCCGATCCCTTCGGCGAGGAAGAGAGCTTCTCGGCGCACATGAATGCAAGATTGCGCGGGTTTCTGGACCGGTTTGGCTTTGATTACGATTTCAAATCGTCGAAAGACCAGTACCGCGGCGGGCATTTTAATGAAGGCCTGAGTCGCATTCTTCAAAAGTACGAAGAAGTGCGCAACGTCGTGTTGCCAACGCTCGGTCAGAAGCGCGGATCCGAGGCCGACCGTTCGTCATGGTCGCCCTTCATGCCTGTGTGTTCGCAGTGCGGAAAGGTCTACACGACTCGCGTGTTGGACGTGCATCCCGAGACGAACGAGCTCACCTATGCATGCGATCAGGGCTTTGAGTACAAAGGCAACGCTGTTCCCGCCTGCGGCAACACCGAGCGAATGCTTGTTACGGACGGCCGTGTCAAAGTCGGCTGGAAGGTCGACTGGGCGCTTCGGTGGTTCGTGTTCGGCGTCGACTACGAGATGTACGGCAAGGACTTGATTGAGTCCGCGGCACTCTCCAATAAGATCGTTCGAATCTTGGGCGGCAAGCCGCCTGCAGGCATGTTCTACGAGATGTTCCTCGACGAAAACGGTGAGAAGATCTCAAAGAGCCGAGGAAACGGCCTTGAGGTCGACGAATGGCTCAAGTACGGGCCGCTCGAGAGCCTGTCCTGGTTCATCTATCAAAACCCGGTCAAGGCACGGAAGCTCTTCTTCGAAGTGATTCCGAAAAGTGTCGATGATTATCTGGGCGACCGTGAGCGCTTTGGAACCGAAGAGGAAGCCGAACGTGTCAACAACCCGGTCTTTTTCCTGGCGCAGCAGGATATTCGCGCAGGCAAGAAGGTGGAGTTCACCAGCGGCATCTCGTATTCGATGTTGCTGAACTTGGTCAACGTTCTGAACACCGACGATCACGAGATCATTTGGAATTATGTCCGACGCTATGCTCCCGACGCCGAGAAGGACGCAACCATCGATGCGATGATTGATCGAGCCATCACGTATTACACAGACTTTGTGGCGCCGACCAAAGAGTACGCCGAGCCGACCGACGAGATGCTGCCCGCGCTCGCCCAGCTGTTGGCTTTCTTGAAGAGCTACGAGGGGAATTCGGCCGAGGATATCCAAAATGCGACCTACGCCGCAGGCAAGGAAAACGGGCTCAAACTTGGCGCCTGGTTCGCTGCGATGTACCGCATGTTGCTTGGGCAAGAGCGAGGACCACGTCTGGGGACCTTCATTCAGCTCTACGGCATCAAAGAGACCATCGCGCTGATTGAATCCAAAGTGGGTTCTCGCCTCTGATTCATTTCTGAATCAACACCACAGCTTGAAGGAGCAGAGGGTCCGGGTCGCTGACCTGGGCCATCTGGTCGTCCAACTCTGCCAGAGTATCGCGCAACCATCGCGATACCAGCCGTGCTGCGCCCGAGCCAAACGCTTCGATCGCTGTCGCGACCGCAGGTTCGAAAAATCCCAGCGGGTCTTCTCCCCATGGTTTTTTCCGAAGTACCGCGGGCAATTTGGCAAGCTCGTCGACCTTCAGTCCTGAGATCGAAGGCGGGTTGCCAAGCGCCACGTGAGCCACCCACGTCGCAAAGATCGAATCAAAGGTGATGCTCGTCGGATCGTTGACCAAAGTGCCGCCGTAGGCCGTCTGGGCGAGCCCACTGACGTCTGTGCCCGACACACCAAAGGTCCAAAGCTGCTTGAATGCGACGTAGGCGATTCGAGAAGCCATATCGTCGATCTGCGCCTGTGTGGCGAAGATCTGCGAAACACCCGCGTCTTCGCCTGTGCTGGCGACGTAGGCCGGGCGGAATTTGATGATCGCCTTGAAAGCGCGCTCGTCTTGAGGGGCCAGGAGCGAAAAGCGTTCGCTCTCGACGATCGTCAAGGATGGGCGTTGCGCCAGCTGTTGCACGGTGGCACGGAGCTTCCATTGCAGCGAATAGCCTACGCGGAAGAGTTCACGCAGCGGGACGGACTTCACGAGCTCGACCGCGCGCTCATCGTCCATTCGCGCCACGAATTCCAGTCCCAGACTCAAAGTCCCCATCGCGCGTTCGAAGACTCCACGGGTTTCTTCAGGTTGGCCGGGTTCGATGCCGTCGGCAATCAACACGCGGTTTTGCACAGCGACCAACTCGGTCATCAAGGCCTCAAGGATCTCAGGCTCAAGCTCTTCAAAGATATGAAGAATATACGAAGTGTCCTGCGTGCGTGACACCAGCACAGGCAGATCGCTTCGGCCCAGGCGGTCCAGTGCTTTGGGCTCCAGCGGGGCTTTTTCGAGGTTGTCTCGGAACGCCACCGGGTCCAGCGCGCGGTAGATTTCCATCGCCTCGTCGCGACCGACAAAACCGAACTCTTCAAGCCGCGAATTTCGCCAATGCAGCTCTTCTTCTTCCATGTTGGAAAAGAGCTCCCACCGTGCGGCTTCAAGCAAGGTCCAGCCCAAGACGCGGTCGACCTCGAACAGCCGGTTGACCATGCCGCGCATGAGCGCTCCCATGTCGTCTTCGGGATAGGCCACCGCGTAAACGCCGTCAGGGCTTGTGGTCCAGTCGATGCCGTCGAATTCCAGAGGTGGCTCGCCGTCTTCGTCGAAAAGACCCACGATCAGTGAGTCCTTGAAGAGCATCGCGAGCACTTCGGCGTCGGTCTCGCGACAGACGCGTCGGAAATGTTCGTCGGTCGATTCGCTCAACAACGTGTCGAGCCAGGGAATCAGCCGAGAGACCTGAAACTCATCTTTGTGCCAGGTGTCGAAATCCAGACAGACCTGGATTTGCCAAGGGCTTGCCAGGGGAATCATCCCAGAGGCTTCTTCCCATCCGGCGCTTTGTATCAGCTGATAGAGCACCTGAGGATTCAGCGATTGCACAAATCCCGGGGCATCTGGGCGTTCAAGAATAGAGCGAACCTGCTCGACGGGAGACCCCGCCGGGAGCTGTGTTTCCATCGCCTGTCGTAACAGGTCACGTACCTTTGATTCAGCCAAGACTACCTCTTCAGGGATTAAACCGCTGCCAGTCGCGCAGGTAGTAGCTCAGAATGGTCGGTGCCATCAAGCGGCTGGACTCAACATCGTCCAGATTTGCGCCTGGGCCCATATTAGGGACGCCCAGCAC